>CAXTSK010000075.1:0-12885 GCA_964246655.1 uncultured Pyrinomonadaceae bacterium | reverse complement strand
TTCAATAATCTCGTCTTCATGTTCGTCACCCGCGGCCGACCCGAGCTTTTTACAGTTTGCAGTTGAGTATAACCGAAAGAGATTTAACACAGAGACACAGCTTGTCGAGCTATAACTTCAAAGCCGTGTCTCTGTGCCTCTGTGTCTCTGTGTTGAAAGCTAACTTCATATCCGTCTGGATGAAAACCGCAAAAGAGAGGGGCGGCGGGCCGGAAGAGCCTGCCCGCCGCCCGTGTAAAGTGTCCCGCGCCCGAAGGCCGCGGAAGGTTAGAAGATCAGTTTGAGGGAGAACTCCATCTGCCGCCGCCGCTGCTCGCTTATGTCGCGGCCGAAATCGGCCGCGTTGCCGAGGTCGCCGGTCGCGTGCGAGCGGTTGACGCGGTTCAGGACGTTGAAGGCGGTGAAGCGGAACTGCGCGGCGAAGTCCTCGCTAATCCAGCGGACGGGGAAGTTCTTGAAGAGCGAGGCGTCCCAGTAGAACTGCTGGCGGCCGCGGAAGACGTTGCGGCCGAGCGTGCCGATCTTCGGGCCGTTCGGGTCGCTGGCGAAGACGGGCGTCACCGCCGGCCGGAAGGCCAGCGGGTTCAACTCGCGCCCCGCGGCGCGGTCGGCCGCCGTCGGCGTCGGGTCGCCGAGTAGATCGACGCGCCCGCCGCTGCTCGTGACCGTGTAGACCGGGCCGCTCTGCCACGTGACGATGTTGTTGAACTGGAAGCCGCCGATGAAGAAGTCCACAGCCTTCGGCATGTCTTTGCCGAACGAGCGGCCACGGCCCAGGGGCAGGTCGTACACGTCGGCGAAGGTGAAGCGGTGGCGCACGTCCGTGTCGGAGTTGCCGCGCTCAAGCTCGGGCCTGAGCGGGTTGTCCGGGCCGCAATCGCGCGCGCCCGCGCCGTTCCCGCAGATGCCGCCCGGCGAGTCGTCGATGGCGTGCGCCCAGGTGTAGCTCGAAATGATCGAGAGGCCGCGCGAGTAGCGCTTCTCCAACTTCGTCTGAAGCGCGTCGTAACGAGAGCTGCCGCCGTAGCGCGTGGCGATGACGGTGTTGATGCCCGGAACCTCGCGCGAGCCGGGGCCGCCCTGGTCGCCCGCCGTGCCGATGTTGGAGACGGTCAGCAGGTTGCGACCCAGCGAGCCGACGTAGGCCACCTCGGCCAGCCAGTTCGGCCTGAACTCCCACTGCCCCGTCAGGTTGTACTGGTGGAAGAACGCGTCGCGGCGGTTCGGGTCGTTGAAGATGATGTTGCGGTCGGTCGGCGCCGGGAAGGTCGCGCCCGGCGTCGCGGGGATGACGGTCGCGGTCGGGACGCCCACGTCGAAGAGGTTGCGGACGAGGATGCCGGCCGGGCACCCGCCGGGATTCGTAATCGGGTTGCAGCTGTAGCTCGACGCGCCCGTGCCGGGGTTCGAGGTCAAAGGCTGCTGGCCGCTCACGTCCGTCGAGTAGACGATGCCGTAGCCGCCGCGCAGGACCAACGTGCGGTCGGACTTGAAGCCGCTGTAGGCGAAGCCGATGCGCGGCCCGAAGTTGTTCGTGTCGGTCTCGGCGAGGTCGCGCCCGCCCGGCGCGTTCTCGCCCGCGACGATGATGGTGCGCGTCGCCGGGACGAGATTCGCCTGCTGGTCGAAGCGCTCGGTCGGCGCGGTGAAGATGTCGTAGCGCAGGCCGAGGTTGAGCGTCAGCGTCGGCGTCGCCTTCCAGTCGTCCTGGACGAAGAAGGCGATCTCCCTGTTCGACTGGAAGTAGGGGCCGCCCGGGTCGCCGCGGGTGATGAAGCCGGGGCGGTAGCCCAGGAGGAAGTTGGCGAGCGAAGAGCCGGTGTCGTTCGCCCCGATGCCGTTGTAGTTGCCCGAGACGAAGCCGCGGTCATTAAAACTGTCGGCGCCGTTCGCGGTGGTCACGACCTGGCTCGTGCCGTACTGCGTGTTGGTCTTCGTGCCGCCGTTGCGGCCGCCGTCGTAGTTCGAGTTCTGGCGCACGCGCAGGTCGCCGCCCAGCTTCCAGGTGTGGTTGCCCTTGACGACCGTCACGGCGTCGGCGAAGTTGAAGTTGTTCGAAAGGAAGTAGAAGGGGCCACCGTCGCCGGTGAACTCCGTGGCACGATCCGTCCCGGTCAGGTCGTCCACGATGCCGAAGAGGATGATGCCGCTCGACGTGGGGCCGAGGTTGATGTTGCGCGCGCCGAGGTTGGCCGAGACGTTCGGGTCGAAGCCGCCCGTGCCGTTGACGCCCGTGTTGAAGATGCCGATGTCCACGCGCGTAAACCCGAAGCGCGCGTCGTTGACGATTGAGCCGCCGAAGGTCTGCGTGTCGCCCATCGTGAAGCCGCGCGAGTTGCCGAACTCGTCGCCCGCCGAGGGGCCGGCCGGCAGGTCGTTGCCGTTGGGCGAATCGCCGAGCGGGAAGAAGTTGTCGCGCTGGCGAGCGCTCTTCGAGCGGCTGTAGCGCGCGAAGAAGGAGTTAGTGTCGGTGAGGCGGTGGTCGATCTTGATGTCGTAGCTGTCGAGGTTGTAGCCCTCCTTGCGGTTCGTCCGGTAGTTGCGCCCGGCGCCCGGCAGGTTCGGCAGCGGGAAGGCGTTGACGTAGTTGGAGGCGAACTGCGAGAAGGGGCCGCACGTCGGGCAGTTGCGCAGGTCGTTGCCGGGGATGGGCACGCCTCCGGGCGAGAAGAGCGTACCGTTCGGGAAGGTGCAGCGGATGCGATTCTGGGAGTCGTTGACCAGCACGCCGTTGTTCAGGGTTCGGATGGGCGCGCAGGGCGCGCCCGCCGGGTTGGTGTAGGTGCTGGGGAAGATGTACTGGCGCGTGCCGCCGGTCAGCAGCTCGGAGAAGTCGCCGACGCGCATCCGCACGGTCGGGACGGGAACGGACTGCGGGTCGCCCGTGCCGCCGAAGATGGGCGTGTGGTTGCGGCGCTCCTCGGTCGAGAAGAAGAAGAAGGAGCGGTTGCGCCCGTCGTAGACGTGCGGGCCGCCCTCGCCGAAGTGCGGCAGGAAGATGGGGCCGCCAACCACTCCGCCGAAGTTGTGCGTCACGTAGTTGGGCACGCGGTTCGTCACGTCGTCATCGAACTGCGAAGCCGCGGCCGAGAGGAAGCGGCCCTGGTAGATTTCGTAGGCCGTGCCGTGGACTGCGTTGCCGCCCGACTTGAAGGTCGTCTGCACGATGCCGCCGCCCGCGCGCCCCGACTCGGCCGAGGGCACGCTCGTCTCGATCTTGAACTCGGCGATGGCGTCGGGGTTCGGGAAGATGGCGATCTGGCCGAACTGCGCCTCGTTGTTATCGACGCCGTCGAGCGTGAAGTTGTTGTTGGTGGCGCGCGCGCCGTTGACGACCATCACGGAGCCGCCCGACTCGCGGAAGCGTGTGGACTCCGTGTTGTTCTGCCCGCCGCCGCCGGAGACGAAGTTGCCGCCGCCGCCGAGGAGCCCGAGGTTCGGGCGCGTCACGCCGGGCGAGAGCGCGGCGAGCTGCGTGAAGTTGCGCTGCGTGAGCGGGAGGTCTGTGACCTGCTTGCCGGTGATGAGGTCGCCGCGGACGCTCGTCTCGGTGTCGGCGAGCGGCGCCTCGGCCGTCACGGTGACGGTGCCACCGCTGACGCCCCCGGCCGTCAGCACCACGTCCACGGCTTGGCGCGCGGCCGTGTCGAGCTTGACCTCCTCGATGACCGACTGGCTGAAGCCCGCGGCGTCAACGGTGATGCGGTAGACGCCGGGGTCGAGCGCGGGGATCGAGTAGGTGCCGTCGTCGTTCGACGTGGCCTCGCGTGACTGGCCGTCGGCGACGTTGGTCACGACGACCTTCGCGTCCTTGACGACCGCGCCGTTGGGGTCGGTGACGGTGCCCGTGATGGTGCCCTTGTTCGACTGTGCGCTCGCGGCGAGCGCGAAGGCGGTGATCAGAAGGGCGGCGCAGCCGGCGCGCAAAAATATTCGGGAGACTTTGCGGAGTGTAGTCATAACAAACCTCGATTAAGGACGGGCGAGCGGCGCCCGTCTGCCAAGAATTGAAAGCCGCAGACTCACACCAAAACTGACAGGTGTGCGACGGCCTCTGGCGTAAGGCCGTCTGAATGTTTGAGAGCAAGTTGCGAAGAAAAGAAGTATATCCCGACCGTTTGTTGCCTGTCCGAACGAAGTCTTTGTAATACAGATTCAAAAGCCTGTCAACGAAATTCTCTCCGCGCTGACGGCGCTCAATCCTGTCCCGGCTCCCCGAGTCTTCTCTTCGATTCGTCGATCAGTTCGTTGTTGCGCTCGTAGGAGTGGGGCGCGTCCTGTGCTTCTTCAGAGCGCGGCGGGTAGATGTGGTTTTGGTAGACGGGGTAGGCTTCCGTTCGCAGGTGCGCGCGCATGTGGTGGCCGCGGCGCGCGGCGCGCTCGTGGCGGAGCGCCGAGATGTCCAAGGGCGCGACGACGATGCGCTCGCCGGGGCCGGGGCTCGCCTCGGCGAGGATGCGGCCGTCGAAGTCCACGACCTGGCTTCCGCCGGGCCACGAATAAGGCGGGTAGTGCTTGAGGCTCGCGCCCTGGTTGGCGGCGACGACGTAGGCCGTGTTCTCGATGGCGCGGCAGCGGTTGACCACCGTCCACCAGTCCATCGGCGGCGTCGCGCCCCACGGGTCCATGTAGGCCGAGACTCTGATGAGAACCTCGGCGCCGTTGGCGGCGAGCTGGCGCATGGCTTCGGGGAAGAGCCAGTCGTAGCAGATGGCGCAGCCGAGGCGCCCGATCTCCGTGTCGGCCACGGGGAAGAGCGGCTCGTCGTAGCCCTCGATGTCGTGCGGGCTCGCGTGCACCTCGTACGGAATCCACGTGTTCACCTTGCGGTACTTATAGAGCACGCCTGCGGGGCCGATGAGGCAGGTGGTGTTGAAGACGACGCCGGGGTAACGGTCGTCGCGCTCAAGCATCGTGCCCGACTGTATGTAGAGGCCGTGCTCGCGCGCCTTCATCCCCAGCGCCTCCGTGTGCTCGTTCGGGATTTGCACGGCGAGCTTGTCGAGCAGTTCCTTCACCGTCGCGAAGACCGGCGCCGCGTGCGCAAACTCCGGGAAGACGACCAGCCGCACCGGCAGGAACGGCGCCGCCCCCGCCACCGCCGAATCGATCAACGACAACATCCTCTCCGTGTTGCGCCGCATCTCGCGCCGCTCCAACGGATTCGGCATGTCCGTCTGACACGCCGCGACCGAGTAACGAATGTGGTTCATATGTAAGAACTGTCTTGAGACGCTTAGGAGAGCTGGGTGATGATCTCTTGCACTTCGGCCGGCAGGTTTATAGCAATGAAGAACTGCACGGGGTAGACGGCGGCCTCGCCCGCCTCGTCAATCACGCGCGCGAACTCGCCCGTAACCTCAATCTCGTAAATCTTACGCGGGACAAGCAACTCCGGGTCATCCGTCTCGACGCAAACAGCCAAGACCTTCACCGTCGGCGCGGGAGGGTCAGGAACTTCGTAGACGAACTCCCGCGACGGCTTAACCTCACCGCGGTGTATCTTTCCGGCCTCAATAATGCTCTCCTTTAACCTCTCGAAATTCTCCTTCTTCATGAGAGCAACTCCTTAACAAACTTGCGCAATGCCTTCAATTCGCCGGGAGTCAAATCTTCCTTCTCACTCTTGGCGTAGATGTCGAGCATATAGAACAGGCCGCGCGCAGAAGCACGGTAGTAAATAACGCGAGCGCCTCCACGCTTTCCCTTCCCGGCGACCGTCCAGCGCAATTTGCGGATGCCACCGCTGGCCCGTATCAAGTCTCCAGCATCGGGTCGGTTAAGCAGGTACCACTGCAATTGAGCGTACGACTCGTCGCCCAAGTATTCTATCACGCGCTGCGTAAACGAGGCCGTCTCCCGAAAGTCTAAAAGTTCCATGAACGCTCCGGGGCAGCCGGAATTCGCAAAAGGGCATATGAGGTTTCGTCGGCGGGTTGAGAGGCAGAATAACACAGACGCGAAGACTGAGAAACGAGACCGCTGGGAGTTGAAACCTTACCCCTGTGCGTTGCGTTTGACTGACGGCGCGGAGGCGTTCTAGCATCTGTGCTCCCGCTCTTCCGTTCGACCCGAGGCAATTGGATTTCATCCGAAAAAGCGTAACCCGAGAACTTCAAACGCACGGCGCCCGACGTGTCTTCGGCGCCGGGGCGTCCCACCTTTCGACAGGAGTCTTTTATGAACCGCAAACGACCTTCGGCGCTCTTGCTGCTGTTGCTCTCACTCTCGACGCTGACGGGGGGGATGCCGCGCGTGGCCGACGCACAAACTAATAAGGACGTGCAACTCGACACGCTCGCCGAAGGCAAGACGGTCGGCGGCTTCCGCGTCGAGGCCGTCTACCTCAACGACTCGGACAAGCCGTTCGGGGCGCGACTGCGGCACGCGCGGACGGGCTTCACGCTCGACTACTTGCAGATTCAGTCCGTCCCGCAGGTCTTCATGTGGGTCAACTCGTTCCCCACCTCCGAGCACGGCGAGCCGCACACGCAGGAGCATCTGCTCCTCGGCAAGGGCAACGTCGGGCGCGCGCACGCCGGTCTGGAGAGCATGTCGCTCGCCGGCTCGAACGCCTTCACGCAGCAGTGGCGCACCTGCTACCACTTCCACACGGCGGCCGGGCCGGAGGTCTTCTACAAACTCTTCGAGAGCCAGTTGGACGCGCTCTTACACCCCGACTACACGGACGAGGAGATACGGCGCGAGGTGAGCCACTGGGGCGTGAGCGAGAACCCGGCCGACAAGAAGTTGAGCCTCGAAGAGAAGGGCACGATCTACCAGGAGATGCGGACGACCTACGACCGGCCCATCAGCCGCCTCTTCCGCGCCGAGAACCAGATGGTCTACGGCGCAGACCACCCGCTGGCGATGTCCTCGGGCGGCTGGCCCGACTCCATCCGCGAGATGCGGCCGGAGGACATACGCAAGTTCCACGCGGACAACTACCGGCTCGGCAACATGGGCATGGTCGCGTCCTTCCCGAAGGAGATGCCTTTGGGGGAAGTGGTCGCGCGCCTCGACGCCGTCTTCAACAAGCTTGAGCCGAAGCAGGAGAGCCGCCACTTCACGACCGAGTTCGACATCCCGAAGCCGAAGCCCGCGCCCGCGGGCACCATCAAGCTGGTCGAGTACCCGCACAAGAACGAGCAGCAGCCGGGCTGGGTCATGTTCGCGTACCCGGCGCAGCTCAACCTCGACACGAGGGAGAAGACGCTCCTCAACCTCTTCCTCTCGAACGTCGCGGGCGACCCGACGACAAACCTCTACAAGCTGTTCGTCGATTCGAAGACGCGCGTGACGGAGACGGGCGCGAAGGGCGTCTTCGCGTTCCTCGACGACGAGATGGTCGAGGGCAACCCGGTCTACGTCGGCCTGACCGACGTGGCGCCCGCGAACATGACGGACGAGAAGATCGGAGACATCCGTCAGAAGATTATGGACGAGGTGAAGCGGGTCGCGTCGTTCGCGGACGGCTCGCCGGAGCTGAAGGAGTTCAACGAACGGATGAAGAGCCGCGTCGTGCAGACCCGCCGCACGCTCTCGAAGCTCGTCAACTCGCCGCCGGGCTTCGGCTTCCGCAACACCGACTCGGGCTGGATGACGCACCTCATCGACCTCAACCGCACGCCCGGCTTCCGCAAGTCCGTCACGCTCAAGCCCGAGCTGGCGGCGGTCGAGCAGGTCGTCTCGTCGGACAAGAACGCCTGGCGCGACCTCGTCGCGCGCTGGAAGCTGGCCGAGTCCGTGCCGTACGCGGTCGCCGCGAAGCCCTCGCCGCAGATGCTCGCGCAGGACGAGCAGGCGCGCGCCGCGCGCGCGCAGGACGAGACCGAGCGCGTCATGAAGAGGTACGACGTGGAGGTCGAGCAGGAGGCGTTGCGCCGCTTCAAGACCGACTACGACGCGGCGACCGCCGAGCTTGAGAAGCTGGCGAGCCAGTCGGCCTCGCTCAAATTTTTGGAGCGGCCGCCGCTCACGCTCGACGATCAGCTCGACTACAAGGTCACGACGCTTCCCGGCAACGTCCCGCTCGTCGCCTCGAACTTCGAGAACATGACGAGCGCGACGACCGGGCTCGCGCTGCGCCTCGACGGCGTGCCGCAGGAGCGACTCTTCTACCTTTCGGCGATGCCTTCGCTTTTGACGCAGGTCGGCGTCGTCAAAGACGGCAAGGCGATTCCCTTCGAGCAGATGAGCGAGATGCTCCGCAAGGAGATTCTCGCGCTCAACAGCTACTTCGGCACGAACTTCCGCACGAACCGCGCGGAGCTGGTCGTGCGCGGCGCGGGCAACGACGCGGCCGAGTCGCAGCGCGCCTTGCAGTGGATGAAGCTCGTGCTCGCGAGCCCCAACTGGCGACCCGAGAACCTCGCGCGCATCCGCGACGTGGTCGATCAGGAATTGAGCGGGATGCGCAACCGCACGCAGGGCTCGGAGGAGTCCTGGGTCAACGACCCCGCGAACGCCTACTGGCGGCAGGACAACCCGCTGCTCCTCTCGATCTCTTCGTTCATGACGCAGTCGCACAACGTCCACCGCCTCCGCTGGCTCTTGAAGGACGCGGGCGACGCGGCGCAGCGCGAGGCCATCTCGAACTTCCTCGCGGGGCTCGCGAATGCGAAGGGCAGCCGCGAGGAGTTGAAGTCGCTCCTCGCCGTGTTGCAGGGGAAGAAGGACGCGCAGGCGCCCGCGTCGCTCAAGCCGCAGGCGGACGCCCTGGCGCAGCTCCCCGAGGGCGCGAAGGCGCTCGCGTCCGACGCCGCGAAGGACTTGGACCAACTGCTCGCCGACATCCCCGACGAGACGCTGGCCTCCGACTGGAACTACCTCGTCACGGAGATGCGGCGCGACCTGCTCGTCCCGCCCGCGCAGGCGCTCGCCGAGCTGAACGAGGTGCGGCAGAGCTTGTTGAAGACGGGCGGCGCGCGCCTCTTCATGATCGGCTCGACGCCGACGCGCGCGTCGTTGGAGCCGGGCGTGCGCGAGTTGCTCGGTGCTTTGCAGACCGCGCCGCACGCGACGGCGAAGTACACGAACGCGAGGCTCGTCGAGTCGCAGGTGCAGCGGCGCGGCGGCGACAAGAACAGGCCGGTCTTCGTCGGGCTCGTCAACCCGAACACGCAGGGCGGCGTCTTCCTCAACTCGGCGCCGTCGGCGACCTACGCCGACGCGGACAGTAAGGAAGTGCTCCTCGACTTCCTCGCCTCGCGGCTCTACGGCGGCGGCGGCGCGCACGGCATCTTCATCAAGACGTGGGGCGCGGGGCTCGCCTACTCGAACGGCCTCGGCGGCTCGCCCGCGCTCGGCCGCGTCAGCTACTACGCCGAGCGCACGCCGGAGCTGCCGCAGACGCTTCGCTTCGTCATCGACGAGCTGAAGAAGGCCAAGCCCGACCCGGGACTGGTCGAGTACGCCGTCGCCGTCGCCTTCTCGCAGTTCCGCTCGGCCTCCGGCTACGAGACGCGCGGCGAGCAGATGGCAAACGACATCGCCGACGGCACGCCGCCCGAGGCGGTGCGCAAGTTCCGCCAGGGGCTCTTAGACCTGCGCAAGTCGCCGAACCTCTCGGACGAGTTGTTCAAGCGCATGAACACGGTCTACGCGCGGATCCTCCCCGGCCTCGGCGCGAAGGCGTCTGCGGTCGAGGGCGGCGTCTTCTACGTCATCGGCCCCGAGAAGCAGCTCACGGCCTACGAGCAGTACCTCAAGACGGTCGAAGGCCCCGACGCACACCTCGTCCGCATCTACCCGCGCGACTACTGGATTCGGCTTTCAACCGAAGGGCTGTAGGTTCGAGTCCTTCCTGCGGAGCCACTTCTCACAACTGAGCCCGCATGAACCTTGACGTTCATGCGGGCTCAGTTTTTATCCGCCCACTCGGCGTCCAAACTTATAGCGCTGAGAAGGGAGTGAGCCGGACTCGGTTCGCCACCATCTTGCGCCGGGCGGGTGTATATGCCAATTTTAGAGTATATTTCGTATGTGAAAGATACTTTCCCCTTCGGGGGTCATGATCGAGACGCGGATTGACGAGTCGGCGGGCGGCGACTTCCGAAAGACAGTGCTTAATTGATGAATGAAATCTTAGGGGCGAATTTCGCCCGACCTGACGAACAAGGGGGCTTGAGCTATGCCGTCTGCGCGCAGTTCCTCCTCATGCACCTGGCCTGCCTGCTCGCGTTCTGGACGGGCGTGAGCGCCGTGGCGGTCGCCGTCTGCCTGGCGCTCTACGTCGTGCGGATGTTCGCCATCACCGCCGGGTTCCACCGCCTCTTCTCGCACCGCTCTTACAGAACCGGGCGGCTCTTCCAGTTCCTGCTCGCGTTCGTGGGGACGGCCAGCTACCAGAAGGGGCCGCTCTGGTGGTCTGCGCACCACCGGCGCCACCACCTGCGCGTCGAAACCGAAGAGGACTTGCACTCGCCCGTCGTGCGTTCCGTCTGGCAGTCGCACGTCGGGTGGTTCCTCGCGCGCGAGAGCCAGGCGACGGACGTGAGACTGATCTCGAACCTGCTCAAATACGGCGAGCTGCGCTGGCTGGATAAGTTCTACGTGCTGCCGCCCCTGATGCTGGCGGCCTCGACCTTTTTGCTGGGGGCGTTGCTCGGCCGCTACTTCCCCGGCTCGGGCTGCTCAGGTTGGCAGATGTTGGTCTGGGGGTTCTTCGTCAGCACGGTGCTGCTCTACCACGGCACGTTCACCGTCAACTCGGTCGCGCACCTCTTCGGGAGTCGCCGCTTCGAGACGGCCGACAACAGCCGTAACAACCTCCTGGTCGCGCTGATCACGCTCGGCGAGGGCTGGCACAACAACCACCACCATTACCCTTCGTCCGAGCGCCAGGGCCTTTACTGGTGGGAGATAGACATCTCGCACTACGCGCTCCGGGCGCTCTCCTGGGCGGGGGTCGTGCGCGACCTGCGCGAGCCCCCTGAAAGAGTGGAGCGCGCCGCCACCTTCTAACTTAGCGGCGTCATGACTCTTCTAACCGGATGAAAGGTGTTTTATGAGAAAGAGACGAGAGGAACAGACGGGCGCGGACGAGAGCGCGCTGATTAGCCAGGCCAAGGCGGCCGAGATGTGCGGCATGACGCGGGAGGCAATCCGCAACCTGGTGGGGCGTCAACGCTTCCGCTCGGTCGAGGTCGAAGGGCGCGCCCTCGTCTACCGCACGGAGGTCGAAGCCTTCGCGGCGGAGAGGGAATAGACGGAGAACTGCCCCGCGCTCACCCGAGCACGATCCGCACCTGATGGCTCGCGCCGTCGTCCTTGAGCGCGACCTCGCCTGCCGCCTGTAGCACACCGTCCACCTCGACGGCGCGGACGCCGCGGCCCGAGCCGGACGGGTTTTCGACTTTGACGTGGTAGCGCGATGAACCGTGGCGGTAGTCGATCTCGTACCCGCGCCAGCCGCGCGGGATGCACGGCTCGATGCGCAGGCTCGCGCCGCGCAGGTGGAAGCCGAGGATGAATTCCAGCCCCGCGCGGTACATCCAACTGGCCGAGCCCGTGTACCAAGTCCACCCGCCGCGCCCCGTGTGCGGGTGGACGGCGTACACGTCGGCGGCGGCGACGTAAGGCTCGACCTTGTACTTGTGCATCCCCGCGCGCGTCGAGGCGTGGTTGATCGGGTTGAGGAGCGCGAACAGCTCGCCCGCGCGGTCGCCGTCGCCCGCGAGCGCGTACGCGATCAAGACCCACAACGCGGCGTGCGTGTACTGCCCTCCGTTCTCGCGCACGCCCGGGACGTAACCTTTGATGTAGCCCGGGTCGAGGGCGCCGCGGTCGAAGGGCGGCGTGAAGAGCTTGACGAGTCCGTCGCCGCGGTGAATGAGATGCTCTTCGACGGCGGCCATCGCGCGGTGCGCGCGGTGCGTGTCGCCCGCGCCGGAGATGACGGCCCAGCTCTGCGCGATGGAATCGATGCGGCACTCCTCGTTCTGCGCCGAGCCGAGCGGCGTGCCGTCGTCGAAGTACGCGCGCCGGTACCAGTCGCCGTCCCACGCCTCCGCCTCAATCGCCTGTTTCAACTTCCCGACGTGTTCGAGGTAAGCGCGCTCGCGCTCGGCGTCGCCGCGGGCTTCGCACAGCGGCGCGAACTGCGCGAGCGTCGTGTGCAGAAACCAGCCGACCCAGACACTCTCGCCGCGCCCCTGATTCCCGACGCGGTTCATGCCGTCGTTCCAGTCGCCGGAACCCATCAGCGGCAGGCCGTGCGCGCCCGTCTTCAAGCTCCGGTCGAGCGCGCGCGCGCAATGTTCATAGAGCGTGGCTGATTCGGTTGAGACCGATGTTTCCGTGTACGACTCGTCTTGCCCTTCCTCTAACAACGGCGCTTCGATGAACGGGACGACCTCGTCCAGCACGCCGCGGTCGCCGGTCACGCTCAGGTAAAAGGCGGTCACGTAAGGGAGCCACAGCAGGTCGTCGGAGAAGCGCGTGCGCACGCCTCTGCCGGTCGGCGGGTGCCACCAGTGCTGCACGTCGCCCTCTTTGAATTGATGCGCGGCGGCGCGAAGAAGCTGCGCGCGCGCCACGTCCGGCCTCGCGTAGACGACCGCCATCACGTCCTGCAACTGGTCGCGGAAGCCGTAGGCCCCGCCCGACTGGTAGAAGGCCGAGCGCGCCCACACGCGGCAGGCCAAGGTCTGACACAGCAGCCAACGGTTGAGCAGCATGTCGAGCGAAGGGTCGGGCGTGCGCACGCGGACGGTCTCCAACGCCTCGTCCCAGCGCGCGAGCGTCTGCTCGAAGGCTTCATCCACGGCGCGCGCGCTGCGGAAGCGCGCGAGGACGGATTCGGCCTCTGCGCGGCTCTCGCCCTCGCCGAAGAGGAAGAAGATTTCGCGCCATTCGCCCGGCGCGAGTTCCACGCCCGCCTGC
>CAXTSK010000074.1:5222-14106 GCA_964246655.1 uncultured Pyrinomonadaceae bacterium | reverse complement strand
CCCTAAACTCATATAAACACAGCCTTTATTCTCACTGCCGCCGCGGCGGGACTAACTAATATTGCGACGAAACTAACTAATATTGCGACGATTCTAATTAGAATCGTCGCAATATTAGTTAGTCCTGCGACGAACTTAATTAAGACTGTGGCGGGACTAATCAGAATCGCGACGGACTTAATTAGTATCGCCACGATTCTAATTAGTCCCAAGACAAAATTAATTAGTCCCGCGACGTTACTAATCAGTCTCGCCGCAATTCTAACGAGACTCGCGACCAAAATAATTAGCCCCGCCGCGTAACGAACCGGTTGCGCGGCGGGGCTAATTTGAATCGCGGCGTTTCCTACCTGTTACCACGCGGGCGCGAGCCGTGGTCGGGTCGCATTCCGCATCACCTTACTCCTTTTGCCATCCAACGCGGGCATCACCCACTGCCCCGCAAGATTGCCGGAGAATGAGAGCTATCGTATCGGCGGGCGGGTGCATGCCGTTGTTAGATGCACGCCGCCTCAGAGGCTACTTAACCCTCAGAAAATCAAGGTAAGGGTTGAGCGAAACAAATTTTGAGGCCGCGGCTTTTAACTCGCGCGAGGCGTGTTCCCAAAATACTATGTGGAACTCAAAGCCACGTTTTCTAATTCTTTCAATTGTGGGAACGTAATCACCGTCCCCAGCTACTAATGTTATTTCATCATTGCTAGGATTCATTAATTCAAACGAATCCGAAACGATATCCGTGACAATGTGTGTGTCAATCTTCTTCTCACGATTGGCAACATTACGGTCATGAACAACTACTTCAAATCCCTTTCTCTCGGCAATTCCCCACAAAGAATCATTTGCGGGCGGGCGTGAACCATATAAAACAGCTCGACCAACATCAGAAGCTTGTCCACCTGCGAATTCATACAACTTTCCGAAGTCCATTTTTCAGTTGTAATCACAGATTCTATGGTTCAACGCTGACCATATATCTGGAGCAATGCCTTGAACCACCGCGCTTACGTGCATCCCTTCAATCCAAACGTTGGAGTTGTCAACATAGAGGAAGTTGGACATGATTCAATTCTCCTTTCAACTTGGAAGCAATCTAACGCATATTAGACGTACTATCGGCCGCCGGTAAAGAGGCCCATTTGTATGCGGCACTTGAAGGGAGCGAATCATGAAAAACTTCAGAGGCAAGGTGGCCGTCGTCACGGGCGCGGCGAGCGGCATCGGGCGCGGGCTGGCCGAAGCGTGCGCCCGGGAAGGGATGAAGGTCGTGCTCGCCGACGTGGACGAGGCGGCATTATCTCAAACCGAGCGCGAGCTGCAAGACTCCGGCGCCGACGTGATGGCGGTGCGGACGGACGTGTCTCAAGCCGAAGACGTTGAAGCGCTGGCGCAGAGAACGCTCGACGCCTTCGGCGCGGCGCACCTGCTCTTTAACAACGCGGGCGTCGGCGCGGGCACGACCGTCTGGGAGAGCACTCTGGAGGATTGGCGGTGGGTGCTGGGCGTCAACCTCTGGGGCGTGATTCACGGCGTGCGGACGTTTGTGCCTTTGATGCTGAAGCAGGGCGACGAGTGCCACGTCGTCAACACGGCTTCGATGGCCGGTCTGGTTTCCGGCCCGGCGCTCGGGGTGTATAAAGTCACCAAGCACGCCGTCGTCTCGCTCTCGGAGACGCTCTGCTGCGAGCTGGCGATCATGAAGGCGCAGGTCAAAGTCTCCGTCCTGTGCCCCGGGGGCGTGAACACGCGGATCATGGAGTCCGAGCGCAACCGCCCCGCCGAGTTGCAGAACGCCGCCGCGGCCGAGTCCAGGCACCCGGCGGTCGTCCAGGCCGAAGCGATGCTGTGCCAGCTCGTTGAACAAGGTCTGCCGCCCGCGCAGGTCGCCGAAGCGGTCTTCGAAGCGATTCGGGAAGAACGCTTCTACATCCTGACGCACGAGGACTGGAAGACGCACGTGCGGAAGCGCATGAACGATATCTTGCTGGGGCGAAACCCCTGCTAGGTGAAGCTCATGGACAGAAAGACGCTGGCCCGCGAGTATAAGGAGAGCCGGCGCCCGACGCCCTGACACGAGCTCTCTCATGATGGTCGAGCGTGTGCGCGGGCCGGGTCGAAGAGTCGTCCGAGGAGAGCCGAGTGGGGAACACCTCTTTTAGCGTGACGAGCCGCGGAAAGATTTGCCTGTTGGTGTTGCTGCTCCTCGCCGCGTGCGCGGGCCGCGTGCTCGCGCACAACCCGATGACGAGCTGGGCCGTCGCGCGTCTGCACGCGGACAGGATAGAGCTGGAGGTCGAGTTATCTGCCGAGTCCGCGTGGGCGCTCGCGGGCGGCGCGTCCGACTCCCCGCCCGACGTTGCGTCCGCGCTGCCGCGCCTCAAGGGACTCGCGCCGAGCCTCTACAAAATCTCGTCCGGCGGTCGCGAGCTGACGCCGAGCTCCGCGGACGTTGAGCTGCGCGAGGAGGACGGCGTCGGCTTCCTCCTCGTCTACCCGCGCCCCGCGGACGGCCCGCTCCGCTTCGACGCGGCCTTCCTCAAAAAGCTTCCCGCCGACCACAGGACTGCGCTCACCTTAAAGAATGCCGACGACAAGGTTCTGCGTACGGAGGTCTTGACGGCCGCGTCCGAGTCTCTGGAAGCGGCGGGCGCAGACTCGACCTCGACGGCCGCGGCGCGTCCTTCGTCCTCGTTCTGGAGCTTCCTCAAGCTCGGCGTCGAGCACATCCTGACCGGCTACGACCATCTGCTCTTCCTCTTCGGGCTGCTCGTCGCCTGCCGGCGCTTCTCGACGGCGGCGAAGATCATCACCTGCTTCACCGTCGCGCACTCGCTCACGCTGGCGCTGGCCGCGCTCGACGTGGTCTCCCTGCCGGGCCGTCTGGTCGAGCCGCTCATCGCCGCCTCCATCGTCTTCGTCGGCGTCGAGAACATCGTCAGGCGCGGCGAGCCCGGGTGGCGTTGGGCGCTGACCTTCGCGCTCGGCCTCGTCCACGGCTTCGGCTTCGCGGGCGCGCTGAAGGAGGCGGGGCTCGGCTCGGCGGGCGCGGCGCTGCTCGTCCCGCTCTTCTCCTTCAACCTCGGCGTCGAACTCGGGCAGGCGGGGGTCGCGGCCGTCGTGCTGCCGCTGCTGTGGAGGCTCCGCCGCCTGCCCTGGTTCGAGCGCCGCGGCCGAATGATTCTCTCCCTGCTCGTCGCCGTCGCCGGCCTCTACTGGCTGCTTCAGCGCCTCTTTTTCTGAGCCCGCGGGCGTCCTCAAACAACCGCCCGACCGCGCGTGCATCAAAGATTGCAACCCCCGGCAGTTGATTGCCCGCAATTTTCACGCGATTTTATTGGTCAATCTAACTTAATTCTCTGCCTAAATGGAAAATCGGTTAACATTCAAATTTTTCCGTTGACTCCGCGAGAATCCTCATGATATAAACCCCCGCCGCCCTGGAAATGGTTTTACCAATTCGTTAAAGCTGTCCTCCACCCCTTAAACCGTCGGTCTGGAATAGAGAGAGAGAATCTAGGAATGAAGTTGAAGGCGAACCTGAAGCTAGCGCTCGTCGTCGGGCTGCTGCTCCTTTACTCACACAACGCCCGGGCGCAATACCTGATGGAGAATTTGGGCCGCGGCGTGGTCGCCGTCCGGCAGAACACGACCGACGTGTACGTCGGCTGGCGACTGCTCGGGACAGACCCCTCTTCGGTCGCCTTCAACCTCTACCGCTCGACCGGCGGCGGCCCGGCCATCCAACTCAACGCCGCGCCCATTACGGACACGACGAACTTCGTCGATACCGGCGCCGACCTCACGCAGTCGAACGCCTACTACGTGCGTCCCGTCGTGAACGGCGTCGAGCGCTCGCCGAGCGCCGCGTTCACGCTCCCCGCGAACGTCGCGGCGCAGCAGTACCTCAACATCCCGCTCCAGATACCCGCGGGCGGCACGACGCCCGACGGCGTCTCCTACACCTACACCGCCAACGACGCCTCGGTCGGCGACGTGGACGGCGACGGCGAGTACGAGATCATCCTCAAGTGGGACCCGACGAACTCGAAGGACAACTCGCAGAGCGGCTACACGGGCAACGTCTACCTCGACGCGTACAAGCTGAACGGCACGCGCTTGTGGCGCATCGACCTCGGGCGCAACATCCGCGCCGGGGCGCACTACACGCAGTTCATGGTCTACGACCTCGACGGCGACGGCAAGGCCGAGGTCGCTTGTAAGACTGCGCCCGGCACAGTTGACGGCGCGGGCCACAACGTCCTTCTGAATAACGACGACCCGACGGCCGACTACCGCAACTCCTCGGGTTATATCCTCTCCGGCCCCGAGTACCTGACCGTCTTCAACGGCCTGACCGGCGCGGCGCTGGCGACCGTCTCTTACGACCCGCCGCGCGGCACTGTCTCTTCGTGGGGCGACACGTACGGCAACCGCGTTGACCGCTTCCTCGCAGGGATAGCTTATCTGGACGGCAAGCGCCCGAGCCTCGTCATGGCGCGCGGCTACTACACGCGCGCCTACGTCGCCGCGTGGAACTGGCGCGACGGGCAGCTCTCGAAGGTCTGGGCCTTCGACACGGGCCACACCGGCACGACGAACCAGTGGTCTGCGTGGCGCGGACAGGGTTCACACTCTTTGACCGTCGGCGACGTGGACGGCGACGGCAAGGACGAGATCACGTACGGCGCGGCCGCCATCGACGACAACGGCACGGGCCTCTACTCGACGGGCCTCGGCCACGGCGACGCTTTGCACATGTCGGACATGGATCCCGACCGTCCCGGTCAGGAGGTCTACATGGTGCACGAGGAGCCCGCGAGCTACGGCCCGTACGGCTCCGAGTTCCGCGACGCGAAGACCGGGGCGCTCATCTTCGGCGTCTCGGGCGAGGGCGCGGACGTGGGGCGCGGCGTCGCCTTCGACATCGACCCGCGCTACCGCGGCTACGAGATGTTCAGCAACCGCGGCGGGCTGTGGAACGCGAAGGGCGTGCAGATCAGCACCTCGGCTCCCTCGCCGAGGAACTTCGGCATCTGGTGGGACGCGGACTTCCTGCGCGAGTTCGAAGACGGCACGACCATCTCGAAGTGGAACTGGCTGACGGGCACCACCAACACGCTGCTCTCGCCCGCGGGCCTCGCGTCGAACAACTCGACGAAGGCGACGCCCGCGCTCCTCGGCGACATCCTCGGCGACTGGCGCGAGGAGGTCGTCTGGCGCACCGCGGACAACACGGCGCTGCGCATCTACACGACGACCATCCCCGCGACGAACCGCATCTACACGCTGATGCACGACCACCAGTACCGCGAGGCGATTGCGTGGCAGAACACGGCCTACAACCAGCCGCCGCACCCGAGCTTCTACCTCGGCGACGGCATGGGCGAAGTGCCGAAGGCCAACATCGTCACCTCGCTCAACGCGAAGATCGCGGCCATCAACAGCGTCAACGCCGACACGGGCGCTTCTTCGAATGACAGGATAACGAGCGACTCGACCGTCGTCCTCGGCGGCACGGCCGGCGCGAACAACACGGTCACGCTCACGCTCGACGGCACGGGCGAGGTCGGCACGACCACCGCCGACGCCGGCGGCAACTGGACGTTCGACTACACGGGCGTCGCGCTCGCCGACGGCGCGCACACCTTCACCGCCGTCGCCACCGACGAGAACGGCGGCCAGACCCCCGAGTCCGACCCCTTCACCGTCACCGTTGACACCGTCGCACCCGCCGCGCCTTCGATTAACAGCGTCGGCGGCGGCTCACTCGTCTTCAAGGGCACGGCCGAGGCGGGCACGACCGTCACCGTCACGCGCACGGGCGCCGGCGTGGTCGGCACCGCCGTCGCCGGGCCGAACGGCGCGTGGTCTTTGACTTCGGCCTCGCTGCCGCAGGGCGTCTACACGTTCACCGCGACGGCCGCGGACGCCGCGGGCAACGTGAGCCCGGCCTCGGCCGAGTATACGGTTGACACGGGGCTCCAGGTGCCCGCCATTACGGGCATCGTCTCCGACACGGGCGCGCTCGCGAACGACGGCGTGACGAGCGACAGGACGCTCGTCGTCAACGGCACGGCCGGCGCGGGCCACACCGTCACCATCTCGCGCGCGGATACCGGAGTCATCGGCGCGGCCATCGCGGACGGCTCGGGCAACTGGACGTTCGACTACACGGGCACGGTGCTCGCGCCCGGCACCTACACCTTCAACGCGAAGGCCACCGACAACTCGAACCACGACAGCCTCTCTTCCCCCGACTTCGTCGTGACGGTCGAGGACACGCCGCCGACCGTCCTCTCCATCAACCGCCAGAATCCTTCGGGGGCGACCATCAACGGCGGCCCGGTCGTCTTCCGCGCCACCTTCAGCGAACAGGTGAGCGGCGTTGACGCTTCGGACTTCGCGTTGACGACGACCGGCTCGACGACCGGCAGCATCGGCGCTCTCTCGGCGGTCTCGGGCACGACCTACGACGTGACCGTTAACTCCGTCTCGGGCGTCGGCACGATCCGGCTCGACCTGAAGGCGAGCGGCACCGGCATCGTTGACGTGGCGGGCAACCAGATCGCGGGCGGCTTCGCGACGGGGCAGGCTTACACCGTGAGCAGCAACGTCAGCGGCACGTGGACGCAGCTCACGAGCGGCGGCTTTTGGAGCGGCGGCGTGAACTGGGCCAACAGCGCGGTCGCCAACGGCGCGGGCAACACGGCCGACTTCAACACGCTCAACATCTCGGGCACGAACGTCGTGCGGCTCGACTCGCCGCGCGTGCTCGGCAACGTCATCTTCGGCGACACGACCGCCTCTTCGGCCGGCAGTTGGGTCATCGACGGAGGCGGCGACCCCTCGAACGGCTTCACCTTCTCTGTCGCGTCGGGCACGCCGACCGTGACCGTCAACGCGCTCGGCACGAACGCCACGGCGACCATCGCGACGCCCGTCAACAGCACCGCCGGTCTGGCGAAGGCCGGCGCGGGCACGCTCGTCCTGACGGGCAACAACGCGTACGGCGGCGCGACCAACATCAACGCGGGCACGCTGCGGCTCGGCTCGGGCGGGCAGTTGACGACGACGACGATGGACTTGGCCGCGCTCTCCGGCACGCAGCTCAACGTCGCGGGCGGCACGCTCACGGCGAGCGGCCTCGTCACCGTCAACGCGACCACGGGGGTGAGCCTCGTCGTCGATTCCGGCACAGCCAACTTCAACGGCGGCCTGCGCAACAACAACAACGATGGCGCGATCCTCCGCGTCAACGGCGGCACGCTCAACACGACGACCCTCACGCTCCAGCGCGGCAGCTACACCACGGGGGCGCCGTCCTACACGACCGGCTTCATCGTCGCGGGCGGCACCGCCAACATCAGCGGCGCGGTCGGCCTCGGCACGAACAATTCCAGCAGCTCGCTCTCGGTCGAGGGCGGCACGCTCAACGTCGGCGGCACGATCACGGTCGCCAACCAGGTGACGGCCACGCGCGGCGGCGCTTTGCGCGTGACGAGCGGCGTCTTCAACTCGGACGACACCGTCAACGGCATCGTGCTCTCGAAGACTAACGGCACGAACGCCAACAACGTCTCGTTCGCGACCTTCTCGGGCGGCACGAGCACCGTGGAGAAGTTCACGCTCGGCTTCGACTCGACGGTCAACGCGGGCTCGGCGACGCTCGCGCTGAGCGGCGGCTCGCTCTACATCGGCTCGGGCGGCATCGTTAAGAAGGGCATGAGCGGCTTCACGACCGCCATCAACCTCTCGGGCGGCACGCTCGGCGCCACGGCCGACTGGTCTACGTCGCACCCGCTGGCGCTCACGAACACCGTCAACGTCAAGGCGGCCGACGCGACGAACCTGCCGCAGGACATCACGCTCTCCGGCGTGCTCTCGGGCACGGGCGCGTTGACGAAGACCGGCACCGGCGCGCTCATCCTTTCGGCCGCCAACACCTACACCGGCGCGACGACGGTCAACGCCGGCACGTTGCGCGTCAACGGCAGCATCGCCGCGGGCGGCGCGTTCACGGTCAACACTGACGCGACGCTTTCGGGCTCCGGCACTGTGAACCGGACCGTCGCGCTCAACGCGGGCGGCATCGTCTCGCCCGAAGGCGCTTCGCCGTTGGCGACGCTCGGCGCGACTTCTCTCACCTGGAACGGCGGCGGCGAGTTTGACTTCGACCTCGCCGCGGCGACTTCAGACAAGCTGGCGCTCACGGGCGCGCTGACGAAGGGAAGCGGCGGCTCCTTCGAATTCGTCTTCAGCCCCGCGGCGAACGTCGCGCCGGGCACGACCTACACGCTCGCCACCTTCGGCTCGACCAACTTCGACGCGGCGGACTTCACGTACTCGGGCCTGCCCGCGGAGTTGAAGGGCCGCTTCACCGTCGAAGCAGGCGCGCTGAAGTTCACAGTGCTCGACAACGTCGCGCCCGTCGTGCACGCGCCGGCCGACATCACCCTTGAGGCGACCGGCCCCGGCGGCGCCGTCGCGACCTACACGGCCACGGCCGAAGACAACCTCGAAGGCCCGCTCGCCGTCAGCTTCAGCATCCCCTCGGGCAGCACGTTCCCGCTGGGCACGACCCACGTCAACGCCACCGCGACCGACGGCGCGGGCAACACTTCGACCGCGACCTTCAGCGTCACCGTGCGCGACAAGACCGGCCCCGTGCTCTCGCTCCCGCCGGACCTGGTCGTCGAGGCGACTTCGGCCCAGGGCGCCGTCGCGACCTTCGCGGCCACGGCCGAGGACGCCGTCGGCGGCCCCGTGCAGGTGACTTTGAGCCCGCAGTCGGGCGGCGTCTTTCCGCTCGGCACGACCAACGTCAACGCGACCGCGACCGACGCGGCGGGCAACACTTCGACCGGCACGTTCAAGGTCGTCGTGC
>CAXTSK010000074.1:0-5122 GCA_964246655.1 uncultured Pyrinomonadaceae bacterium | reverse complement strand
ACCGCGACCGACGCGGCGGGCAACACTTCGACCGGCACGTTCAAGGTCGTCGTGCGCGACACGACCGCGCCCGCCTTCGACGCGCCCGCCGACATCAACGTCGAGGCCACAGGCCCCGACGGCGCCCCGGCCACCTTCGCGGCCACCGCGACCGACGCGGTCAGCGGCCAGTTGAACGTGACCTTCAGCATCGCTTCGGGCAGCACCTTCGCGCTCGGCACGACGCTGGTCACGGCCACGGCGACCGACGCCGCGGGCAACACCGCGAGCAAGACCTTCAACGTGACCGTGCGCGACACGACGGCTCCCGTCATCGCGCCCGTCTCAGACGTTGTCGTCGAAGCGACGAGCCCGGCGGGCGCGGGCGCGACCTTCGCCGCTACGGCGAGCGACCTTGTTGACGGCGCCGTGTCGGCGAGCTACAGCCACGCGCCCGGCTCCACCTTCCCCGTCGGCTCGACGGCCGTGACCGTCACGGCCACCGACCGCGCGGGCAACACGTCTACGGCGACCTTCAACGTCGTGGTGCGCGACACGACCGCGCCGACGCTCTCGTGCCCGGCCAACATCGTCGTCACAGCCGCGCCCGGCGCGTCCACGGCTGTGGTCAACTTCAACGTCACCGCGGGCGACACCGTCTCGGCAGTGACCGTCACAAGCACTCCGTCGTCGGGCTCTGCCTTCGGCGTCGGCACGACCAACGTCAACGTGACGGCCAGGGACGCGGCCGGCAACACGAGCACCTGCACGTTCAGCGTGACGGTCAAGTCTTCCGCGACGGTCGTCGTCGCGCCGTCAACGGCGCAGTACAGCGACGCGGCCACGCTGCAAGCGAGCGTCAACGCGCCCGCGTTCCCGGGCCAGCAACTCGCGGGCACCGTGCAGTTCTTCGTGAACGGCAACCCCGTCGGGCAGGCGGCCCTTGCGAACGGCGTCGCCTCGATACAGCTTCTCTTGAACATGCCCGCGGGGACTTACAACGTGACGGCGCAGTTCACGAGCACGAACGCCTTCTACCTCGGCGGCACGTCGGCGCCGGCCGCGCTCACGGTGGCGCGCGAGAACGCCGCAACCGCGTACACGGGTGACGTGTCGCTCCTGACCGCAGGCCCCAGCTTCAACACGGCGACCGTGAGGCTCGGCGCGCACCTGACGGCCGAGTCGGACGGCGCGGCCTTCGCGGGCGACCTGTCGAAGGCGACGGTCTCGTTCGAGCTCTTCAAGTCGAACAACACTTCCGCGACGCCCGATCTCGTCGTCGTCGGCGTGACCGTTGACGCTGCGGGCAACGCCGCGGCGACCGCGGGCGGCGTGCCGGCCGGGACTTACAACGTCAAGGTGAGGGTTGACGCGTCGAACCAGTTCTGGACGGCCAACCCCGTCGGCGTCGGCGTGCTGAACATCGCCGTCCCGGCCGACGAGTGGCGCACGAGCGGCGGCGGTTGGATCGCCGACGCGGCGAGCGCCAACGGCAAGCTCGACATCTCCTTCAATGTCCGGCCGGAGAACAAGGGCGGGCCGTTGAAGGGCGAGTGGAAGCTCACGTTCCGCGGCACGGACGGCTTCGACTACGTCGTCGAGGCCAGCAGTTGGGAGGGCGGCTACCTGCAATTCGCGGCCGAGCCCGGCGTGACGCCCGCGGCCTACACGCGCTCGGAGCTGAGGGGCAAATGTACCGTGCGGAAGTCCGGACACGGCCCGAGCCAGACGTTTGAGAACTACACGTTCGAGGCTTACGCCTCGGACGGCGACCTCCTGAGCCCGCGTCGGGACGACGCCTTCGCCTTCGTCATCCGCGACGGCTCGGGCCAGGTCTGGCGTCAGGCCGGTTCGCGCAACGCGCTCGTCACGCTCGGCGGCGGTAACGTCACCAACAAGGGCAAGTAGTCGCGAGCTTTCATCGACGGTCAAAGAAGAACGCGGAGTGTGCACAGAGGCTCGAATGCCTCTGTGCGGGTGGCGTGACTCGCGGGGGTTCTTGGGGGTGTCCCCCAACTCCGCGTTTAGTCACAGCGCGGGTTTCGTCCCTTCCGGTTCGCGCAGGCGGTCGCGGCCCGTGTGCGCCTAGAAGGGGGCGCCCCGGTTCGGTTCGCCCTGGAAGCGCCCGCGGTACTCGGCCGAGAGCAGGAAGGCCCTCACCATCTCGGCCCGCCTGACGCGCGACAGCGCCACCGATTCGTCGCGCGCGTCCTCGCCGGGGAGGGTGAACTGGTCGAGCTTCGAGAGCCAGTAGTTGTAGCCGTCGAAGTTGTTGTCCGGCCTCTCGTTCGGGTTGCGGCGCAGGTAGCCGTAGTACTGCGCGAGGACGAAGCCGGGGTTGTAGAGCTTGTTGTATACGGACGCCGACTCGACCACGCTGCGCAGCGCGCTCGCGAGTCCCGGAACGGTTGGGGCGTGGGCGGCCAGGGCCGCTTGGCGCTCGGCATTGGTCGGCGTCACCCCCACGTTCGCGAAGAGGGAGTCCACGTACTGCTCCGCACTCTGGGAGGCGTGCGCCGACAGAAAGTCGGGGCGCGAGACGATGGCCTCGACGAAGCGCTGCTTGTTGAATTCGAGCCCCTGCTCCCAGTGCGGCTCGCCCACGACCACCCCGCGCCCGAGCCCCTGCGTATCGCGGAGGAATGTGTAGTAGTCGGGGTTCTCGGGCTGACTGCCGAAGGCGGCCTTGCGGACGCGGATGGCGAAGTAGCCGGTCTGCTGGAACTCGATGGAGAGGATGAACGCCGCCGAGATATCGACCCGCTTGCGGTCGAGGCAGGCGGCGTCGCCGTTGCAGGCGTCGAGCTGATCCTTCCAGAAGGCGAGCCCCGCCGCGTCCGCCTGCCGGCTCAGGAAGTCGTGGTAGTGCTGGCCGACGAAGATGGCGTTGTCGTCGATGGGGTTGGCCGTGCCGTCGGTCGCGTCGTTGTCGGTGATGTCTATCCGTATGCCGTACTGCGAGCCGCGCTCTCCCCCTTGCACGTCGGTGATGTAGACGACGAACGACTCCGTCCCCTCGGCGTAGGCGTCCTCGGTGATGAGCACGGGGATGATCTTCGTGTCCTCCCCCGGTGCGAAGGTGACGGTGCCCGACATCTCCGTGAAGTCGCCGCGCTGGAAAGCGGTGTTGACGACGTTCGTCACGAGGTAATTGGCGGAGGTCGTCCCATCCGTCGGCCCCTCCCGCTTGAGTATCACGTCGGCCTGCACGCAGCCCTCGCCGACCGACTGGGCAGTCCCGGTGAACTGTACGACCGTCGGCGGCGTGGGCGTCGGGTCGGCGAACTGCCTCTCGAAGGCGCCCATGTCGCTCTGGTCGGTGCCCGGCTGAGTCGCCCACGGGGCGTTGGGAAAGTCGATGGGGCGCGGCAGGCCGCGCTTGTCCGTCAAGACCGGCACGTCGTCCACGTCGAGCGCGAGCGCGGTGTCGAGAGACCAGCAGCAGCGCGGGAGGAGGTTGCCGTCGAGCCCGAGGTTGGTCTGGTCGATGCTGGAACCGAAATGGTCTGTGTTGGTGAAGCAGCAGGTACCGGTCGCGACGCCGATGTAGTTGTAGCCGCGCGAGTCGAAGGCCCCGCCGAAGATTTCGCGCGCGCCGTTGGAGGCGCGCGAGTAGTTGAAGGCGTAGATGCTGCTCCTGCTCCGCGCGCCGCCGTAGACGCCGCCGCCCTGGCCGTCCCTGCCGCACGGCTCGCCGAGGAGGCCCGCCTGATTGTTCACGACGGTGCTCTGCGACAGCTTCAACGTCCCGCCCGCGTTGGCGATGCCGCCGCCGTCGCCGCCGTCGCCCTGCCCGCAATTGACGCCGCTGCTCTTGCCGCCGCTGCCGGTCGCGTTGCCGCTGAAGACGCAGTTGACGGCCGTCGTCGTGCCGCTGTTGTAGACGCCGCCGCCGCTGCCGCCCTTCCCGGCCGGGGAGACGACGCCCTGCACCGCGTCGGCCCCATTGCCCGTCGAGTTGGAGCGTACGTCGCAGGCGCTCATCGTCAGGGTGTCGGCGTTGTAGATGCCGCCGCCGTGGCCGCCGCCGCCGCCGCCCGTGGAGGTTGTGGCGCCGCGCCCCGCCCTGTTGAAGGAGACTTCGCAGTTGTTCAGCGTCAGCGTGCGTGTGTTGTAGATGCCGCCGCCGGACCCACCGTAGGTGTTCCCGTTCCCCGTGCTGCCGTCGCCGGTCGCGTTGTTGTTGACGGTGCAGTTCGTTAACGTCAGAGTGCCCTCGTTAAAGATGCCGCCGCCGGCGAACAGCAAGTTCAAGCCACCCTGGTTGGCCGTGGCGTTGCCGCTGACGACGCAGTTGGACATCGAGAGCGTGCCGGAGTTTAAGATGCCGCCGCCGATCCCGCCGCTCGCGTTCGCGGCGAGCCCGTTGGTGATGGTGAGGCCGTTGATGCTCGCCGTCACGTGGCCCCCTACGGTGAAGATGCGGTAGTCGCCGCCGGTGTCACGCCGCACGGTCAGACTCCCCGCGCCCGGGCCGTTGATCGTCAGGTCGAAGATGGTGGGGAGCGCGCCCGTCAGGTTGATGGTGCCGGTCACGGCGAAGCCGATGACCCCGTTACCGCTCCCCTCCTGGAGGGCCGCGCGCAGCGTACAGTTTCCGTTGGCATCGGCGCAGACGCCGTCACCGGGCTGCGCGTCGGGCGTGTCGGCGAGGCTGTTGACGGTGAAGTTGGCCGCGGCGGCGCGCGGCACGGGGCAGAGGCAGAGGCCGAGCGACAGCGCGGCCAGCAGCGCGCAACAAGTGACTGTGAGCGGGCGCATCTGTGTCCTCCTTCGGTTCGTGAGCTGAGCGGAGAGGCGCGGGCGGAAGGCAGGCGCGGGCTGTGAGCTTGAGAGCGACGGCCGGCGCGGAACACTTTCTCATGGCGCCCCCGGGAACGTCTGTGACGTGTGGTGTGACTCGGTCACGTAATGCCGGCGCGAGGCGAGACTCTCGCCGACGTGAGGTGTCGGCTCGGGGAGCGGCCGTCTACCGGCCGGAGCAGACACGCGTTTCGGGGCGAGCTATACGCCTTTCGGGTGCCATTGTCAATAAAAACACTCCGCCCGCGCTGCCTAAGGAAAGGGGCTAGTTAAGAGCGTCAACTCTTAACTAGCACTACTACGTTAAGTAGCAGACAGCTTGTATGATGCTGTCCCAATG
>CAXTSK010000073.1:2259-14209 GCA_964246655.1 uncultured Pyrinomonadaceae bacterium | reverse complement strand
CAGGCCCTCGATCTCGCGCCGGAAGTGCACCACGTCGTCGGCCCCGCTCGGCACACAGCGGGTGGACCTGGGGGCGCGGGCCGAGGCGGATTCCGTGGCCGCGTTCCGAAGGCTCGACAACCTGATGAACCAGCGTGAGCAGCAGAACTTAGAGGCACAGAGCGTGCTGTCCTATTTGGCGCAGCAGACCGGCGGCCTCTCCTCGCGCAATCGCAACGACCTGAGCGGCGGGATCCAGCGCGTGATGGATGATCAGAGTGGCTATTACCTGATCGGCTACCGCCCCGAACAGCAGCCGGTCGATCCGGCCACCGGGCAAAGGCGCTTCCACGACATTACGGTCAAGGTGGGCCGCCCGGGCGTGCGCGTGCGCGCACGCGCCGGTTATTACGGACTTACGGACGAGTCCGGGCGCCCGGCGCGGCGGACGCGCGAGGAGCAACTCGCGGCCGCGCTCGTCTCGCCCTTCAGCGCCGGGGGAGTGGGGTTGCGCCTCACCTCCCTCTTCGGCAATGAGGAGGGTAAGGGCTCCTTCCTGCGCTCGCTGCTGCACATCGACGTGCGCGACCTTACCTTCTCGGACGAGCCCGACGGCTCGCACAACGCGGCGATAGACTTGATCGCGGTCAACTTCGGGGACAACGGCCGGGTCATAGACCAGTTCAGCCACACGCACACGATCAGCCTGCGCAGCGACGCCTACCAGCAGGCGCGACAGAACGGTCTCATCTTCAACTTCGATTTCCCCGTCAAGGAGGCCGGGGCCTATCAGATGCGCGTGGCGGTGCGCGACTCCGCCTCGGCGCGCGTCGGCTCGGCCAGACAGTTCGTGGAGGTGCCCGATGTCGGCAAAAACTACCTCACGCTTTCGGGCCTCATCGTCAAAGGCTTACCCCCCCCGGTGGTCAAGGTAACGCCCGGCGACGGCGTTCCCGCCAGCCCACAGGCGGCAGCAGGCGCGGTGGCGGCGGCCGACGACCCGCAAGCCGACCCGGCCGTGCGCCGCCTCCGCCAGGGCATGATGCTGGATTACCGCTACGCGATTTATAACGCCCAGCTCGACCCGGCGACTAACCGCCCGCAGATGACGACGCAGATGCGCCTGTTCCGCGACGGCAAAGAGGTATTCACCGGGCGCGTCCTGCCGTTCGACCCGGGGAAGCAGACCGACATGAAGCGGCTGGGCGCGGGTGGCCGCCTCCTTCTGGGCTCGGAACTGATCCCCGGTGACTATTTACTCCAGATCTTGGTCACGGACGCGCTCGCCAAGGGAAAGAACAGGACGGCGACGCAGTGGATCAACTTCGAGATTGTTAACTGAGGGTCACCCGCTTTTCACCGACGTTTTGAATTCGGGGTAGGACGCGCCTCCCCCAAAGGCGTTGTCAGGAACGGCCTTCGGCCGGGATGCTTTACCGGACAAGGAAATTTTTTATGAGCGGAAGAGGACGGCTGTTGGTTGTGCTCTTCGTCTGCATCGCCGCGCTAGCGAAGGCGCGCCCGGCGGAGGCGCAGACCCCGCCGGCGCCTGCCGTCCACACGATAGACGTGCGGCTGATGTCGAGGGGCGTGTCGGTCGGCAACATCCGCGTTCGGCTCCTGCGGCAGGCGGGCTTACAGCCTATCACCGAAACTTTCAGCCGGCCGGAGGGGCAGGTGAGGTTCACGAACCTCACGGCGGACGACTACATCATTGAGACGTACGAGACCGACAAGCTTGAAGCCACCTCGACGAACGTCGCCGTCGCGCCAATGGATCGGGCGAGGGCCAGGCCGATGGTCGTCCCGGTCATGATCGAGATCCCGCTCAGGCCCCCGCCGGAAAAGGCCGCGCCCGGCGTCGTCAAAGCGGACGTAGACACGAACGTCCCCAAGGCGGCGCTTAAGCATTATCGCGCCGGGATGAAGGCACTGCTATCCGACAACTCCGCCGGGGCCATCGCGGAATTCAAGGCCGCCGTCGAAGCCCACCCCGAATACTACGCCGCGCGGCTTGAGCTCGGCAGGCAACTGCGCCTGGCGAAGCGCTTCGGCGAGGCGGAGGAGGCGCTGCGGCCCCTGCGCGAGATAGCACCGCGCCAGGCCGAAGCGCGCATCGAGTACGGGATCGTCCTCCTCGAATTGCAGCGCCGCAAGGAGTCGGTTGAGGAGTTGAACGCAGCGCTCCGGCTGGAGGAGGCCAATTGGGCGACACACCTTTATCTGGGATGGTCACTGCTTGAGGACCAACCCGACCAGGCCGGGCCGCATTTCAAACGCGCCCTCGAAATCGACGAGCAGAAGGCCGCCCGCGCCCACATAGCGCTGGCCCGGCTCGCCGACGCGAAGGGGCAGCGTCAGCAGGCCATCGAGCACCTCCAAGCCTACTTGGCGCTCGCCCCCACCGCCCCCGACGCAGAGTCTGTCCGGAAGCTCGCCGAGCGCCTCCGCCAGTAGCGTCGGCTGGGGCCTAACCTTCCTCCGCTTGGCCTGAGTTGGGCCGCCGTAGGGACGAAACGAAGGGGAGAAACAGAACTGGGGGGGGGGGGGGGCCCCGTGCAGTTCTCCCCCCCCCCTTCCGGCCTCGCGTCTAGAAGGAGAAGCGAGCCCCGAGCTGGAGAACGCGCGACTCGCGCGTGTCGATGTACCTGCCGAAGGCGGCGTTCGAGAAGGTGGTTTGCAGCGTGGTGAACTGGGTGTGGTTGAAGGCGTTGAACGCCTCGAACCGGAGTTCGAGGTCGCTCGACTCGCTCCACAGCCGCGTGTGCTTAGCGAGGATGAAGTCCCAGTTGTTGATGGTGTTGCCGGCGCGGAACATGTTACGGCCCGAGGTGCCGCGGCGGAACTGCGTGGCGAGGTTAAAGCCCGCCGCCGGGTCGGCGAAGGCGCGGAACGTGTTGGCGTTGAATGCCCGGCCGTTGTTCTGGCGCGGGTCGAGCAGCTGGAACGGCTCGCCGAGGTCGGCGAAGCTGACGATACCGCTCGTGCCCACCTCGTCGTTCGGGTTGAGGACGCTGAAGGGCGTGCCGGACTGGTATTGGTAGATGCCGCCCAGGCTCCAGCCGCCGACCAGCGCCTCCGGCCCGCCCAGGTACTTCTTGAAGGGCAGGTCGTAGATGAAGCTCGTCACGAAGCGGTGCGGAACGTCGTCCGAGGAGCGCGCCTTGCCGACGCGCTGGTTGATCGCGTCGAGGATGCCCCGCTGCGTGTCAACGTCGTTCATCGACTTCGAGAAGGTGTAGGCCACCTGGAAGAGGAGGCCGTTGCGGTAACGCTTCTGGAGGTTGGCCTCCAAGGAGTTGTACCAGGAGTTCCCGTCCGTGACCAGGAAGTCGATGGACGCCGGGATGTCGCGGTTGAGCCGGCGCGCGGCGTAGTTGCCCGTCGTGGCCGCCGGGTCGCCCGCGCGCGCCGGGAAGAAGGTGCCGAGGGCCGGGTTAACCTCCCTCAGGCCGTAGAGCTTGCGGCCGCGGTTGCCGACGTAGCTCAGCGACGCCACATAGTCGGTCCCGAACCCGCGCTCGTAGGTCAGGTTCCACTGGTAGGTGTACGGCGTGCGGATGTGCGGGTCGATCACGAAGCCCGGGAAGGTCGAGAGCGGCGCCGAAAGGAAGAGCTGGTTCTGTGAGAACGGATTCGGGACCGCCGGGACGTTGAGAGGCACGCCGGCGATGCCCGCGTAGGCCGGGAACGGGTCGGAGCCGAACGGGTTGGCGAGCGTGCCGCTTGAGAGCGCCACGCCGCCCGAGCCGAAGAACGCGTTGGTGCCGCTGAAGCCCGGCGCGTTAAGCTGCTGGAGCTGCGTGTCGCCGATGACGGCCCCGTAGTAGACGCCGAGGCCGCCGCGGATGACCGTCTGACGGTCGGTGCCGAACAGCATCTTCATCAGGCCGTTTTTGGTCTCGGCCGGCGAGTAGGCGAACCCGAGGCGCGGCGCCCAGTTGTTCCAGTCCTTAGCCACGCCGCCGGCCGGGACCGTCCCGCCGAGGGCCGGGTCGGGGTCACCGACGTAGACGAGGCCGCGCGGGGCGCGCTGGCCGGTCGGGATCGTGATCGCGAGCCCTTCGGGCGTCCGGAGCTGCCCGCTCGTCAGGAGCTGCGATGTCACGTTCTCCGTCCGGTAGAAGGCGACGCGGTTGGCCTTGTCGGTCAGCGGCGAGGTGTACTCCCAACGCACGCCGTAGGAGAGCGTCAGCGAGTCGCTGACGCGCCAGGTGTCCTGGGCGAAGGCGGCCTCGGCCAGCTGCCGGAAGTCACGCAAGCCGTTGGCGCCGTACTGCTGGGACGCCGGCGTGTTCCCGATCAGGAAGTCGGCGAGGTCGTCGCCGGACGTGTTGGCGCCCGTCACGCGGGAGTAGCCGAAAATCCCCTGGTTGACGAAGAGGAAGGTCTGATCGTGCAGGTACTTCGTCCCGTCAACGCCGAACTTGAAGCGATGGTCACCCGTCGCCCAGCTGACCGAGTCCTGAATCTGGAAGTTCGAGGTCACGCGCGCCTGCGGGCCTTGGATCGTGTTGCCGAGGATGAGGGCGCGCTGGGTGAGCGTGATGCGCGGCGGGCCGACGAAGGCGCGGTTGGCGACGAAGTTCGTGTTCTGGAAGCCGATCTCTTCCGGCGTGGTGTTGTTCTGCGGCACGACGCCGGGCTGGTCGTTACGCGCGTAGCCGAGGAGCAGCGAGTTGACCAGGCTCGGCGTCAGCGTGTAGGTGTGGCGCACGACCGTGTTGTAGGTCGTGTCCAGGTTACTGGCCCCGAAGCCGGGCACCGAGGCGCCGCCGAAGGCGAACGGGCTGCTGTTGAGCGAGTCGAACTTCACGAACGTGATGTTGAAGGTCTGCTTGCTCGTGGCGAGGAAGTCAACGCGCGCCGTGTAGTAGTTGTTGTTGGTGATCGCGTTGGCCCCCGCGCTGGCCGTGCCCGTCGCGTCCGAGGCCGGGAGGAATTGGAGGTAGTAGAGCGCGATCGGCGAAAAGCGCGCGCTGGGGATCTGCTGCAACACGGTCGCGCCGGGCGTCGTCGGCGAGCCCGAGATGACCGGGAACGGCTGCCCCGTCGCCGGGTCGTTCAGCAGGATCGGCAGGTTCGTGCCGGCGGCGCGGCGGGCGGTAAAGATCCCGTTCCGCTCGTTCGGAGTCGGCAGCCCCGTGATGGTGCGCGTGTCGCCGAGGAGCTGGCGGCGGCCTTCGTAGTCGAAGAAGAAGAAGGCTCTGTCCTTACCGCTCCAGCGGACGGGTCCGCCCTCGCCGAAGCGCGGCACCATGATCGGGCCACCGAACTGCCCACCGAACTCCTTGCGTTCGAAGGGTCGGCGGTGGTCGCAGTTCTCGCGCGTCCGAGCCGTGAGGGCGGCCGGGCAGGTGCCGGTCTTGCGCAGCGGCGGATCGGTGATGGAGTCCTGGTCGAAGAATCGCGCCGCCGAAAGGAAGGTCGGCCGCCAGAAGGTGCGGAGGTTGCCGTGATACTCGTTACTCCCGCTCTTCGTGACGACGTTGACGATTGAGCCGGTGTTGCGGCCGAACTCCGCCTCGAAGTTCGAGGTCAGGACGCGGAACTCCTGGACGGCGTCCGGGCGCGGCTGGGCGCCGGTCGTGCTGCCGATAGCCACCTCGTTGTTGTTCGAGCCGTCGAGCGTGATGTTGTTCTCCACGCCGCGCTGGCCGTTGACGCGGAAGCCGGAGCCGCCGCCGAAGGAGCCGGCCACCTGGTTGTTATTCGAGCCGGTGACACCCGGCTGAAGAAGCACGAGGTCAAGGACGTTGCGCCCGTTCAGCGGCAACCCGATGACGCGGCGCGGATCGACGGTCGAGCCGAGGGTGGCCGACTCGCGGTCAACCAACTCCTGGCTCGCCGAGACCGTCACCTCGACGCTGGTAGTGCCGACGGCGAGCGGCACGTCGAGCTGGATGTTTCGGTTGGGATCGAGCTTTACTTCGAGATGCACCTCCGAGAACCCGGGCGCGGTGACGATGATGTTGTAGGCGGCGGGGTCGACTTCGAGGAACTGGTAGTCACCTTCCTCGTTCGACTGCACGGAGCGCACCTCTTGGTTCCTGGCGACATCGAGGAGTTTGACGGAGGCCCCCGCGACGGCGGCCCCGTTCGGGTCTGATACTTTACCTCTGATCGTCCCGCGCGTGCCCTGCGCCGCGGCGAGGGCCGTCAACAGCAGGAGTAGTCCGGCGGTAAGGATGCCCCGGCCGACCAGCGTCGGGAGCGACGGGTGTTTGTGCATAGCACGACTTAACATCATGGTCTCCTTTAAATGTGTTTCTTTCTCGCGGACCTCAGGGCCCACGCGCTGGGCGACCCCTCTTAGGCGGACAAGAATAGACTGTCGGTCGCCGGCGTTAGGAAGGGACTTACACAATTCTCCCGATGTAGCAACAGCCGTTCCGCACCTGACGAGTATTGATTCTTCGCGGATTTATTGCGGTTTAGGTGAACGACTTTTCGAGTTCGAGCGGAAAACATCCAAGAGTCTAAAGAAAGATTGGAAATTTTGAATGTTGCCGTGTGCTATCCGACGGGCAACATCAACAGCACCACCTTCGGCCGCTCGACCTTCACGGTCGGCACGCCGCGCGTCATCCAACTCGCCATCCGGAACGACTTCTAAGTCCGCCGGGGCACGACCATCATAAAAACTATACGGGCGCCGACACCTAAAAGTCGGCGCCCTCTTTTTTTGAATTTCTGAAGAGGCTGACGCCCTCCCGCACGGTCGGGCTACTGCCTTTCTCAGCCGCCGCAGACCATCTGCCCGAAGCCTTCGAGGTCGAGCGCGCGGACTGGCAATCCTATCTTTCTCTCCAACTCGTCGAGCCGCGTGCCGTCGAGCATGATGGGCTCGTCCGACTTGTGCGCCGTGCGTGGGATGACGACGAACTCGCCCTCCAACTTACCCCGCACGGCCTCGACGCACTGGCCCGTCATCAACCCCGCGACGACGATCTCTTCGCCGAAATATCTGTTCTCGACCGCGACGACGCGCAGGCGCGTCCCCGTCGTCTCGTTCAGACGCCCGACCAGTTCTTCGAGCACGGGCGCGAAGAGCGTCCCGGTCAAGATAGTCCCGTGCAGCCCGGCCGCGTCGCGCACACCCGACTTCTCGACCCGCCGCAGGAGACGTGCAAACTCCTCGCGGAACGAGCGCACCATGCCGACGCCGTCCTCGATCTGCGGGTAGTCGCCGTAGTGCCTGCGCCCGGGCACGTCCACGTCGGCGCGCAGGTATATCTCGTCGCCGAGGAAGGCGAAGTTAGTCCCCGTCCGCTTCTTCAAACCCTTCTGAAGCGCGCCGACCTCCTGAATGATTTGGCGGCACCACTCGGGCGTGACCGGCGTCAGGCGCTCGTCCGTGTTGTAGCGCGTGAGCCCGAGCGGCACGATTGCGACGCTACGCACGCTTGGGAACTCTGCGGCCAGGTCTTCGACGGTCTTCCTTAAAACTTCGCCGTCGTTGATGCCGGGGCAGAGCACGACCTGCGCGTGAATCTCGATGCCGGCGTCCATCATCCGGCGCATCTTGTCCGAGATGTCGGCGCGGCGTTCGTCAACCCCGAGGAGGTACGCGCGCACCTTCAGGTCGGTCGCGTGAACGGAGACGTACTGCGGCGTCAGACGTTGCTCGACGACGCGCGCCATCTCGTCCTCGGTGATGGACGAGAGCGTCGTGTAGTTGCCGTAGAGAAAGGAGAGGCGCACGTCCTCGTCGCGGAAGAAGAGGGCGGGGCGCGCGTCCGGCGGGTTGCCCTTGCAGAAGCAGAACAGACACTCGTTGGCGCACTGGCGCGGCGCGATGTTCTCGAACTGGAGGCCGAAGTCCTCGCCCTCCGCGCGCTCGACCTCGACCTCCCACTCCTCGCCGCCGCGCTTGAGCACGTCGAGGGTCATCTCGGTCTCGCCGCCCGTGTGGAAGCGGAAGTCGAGGTAGTCGCGCACCACGCGGCCGTTGACCTTGACGACGCGGTCGCCCGGCTCAAGCTCAAGCTCTTCGCCCAGGCTCCCCGGCTCGACCTCCGTGATGGTCACGCCGCGGCGGCGGATCTGCGTGACTGCTGGCGTGACTGCGAACTCGTACATCTCGAAGCGGTCTCTAAGTCCTGACTGATACGGAAGACTTCCCGCGCACTTGCCCGACCCGCGAGTATGGCCGAAGCCCGGCGACACTTCAACCCGGGCGGGCGCGCCTGTTGCGGCGAAAGAAGATAGATGAGCGCGCCCTTCGGCCGGTTCGCCACGCCCGGCGGAGAACGCATCAGGGCTGCGTTCCGCCGTGGCAAACTGACCGGCCGGCAAGTCAGAAAGAAAGGGCTGACCGAGCCGCACGACTCTCCGCCTCGGCGACGTTGAGCATTGCGGGCCGGCTCCCGCCGGCAAAACCTTCATGGTCACAAACACTTGACGTGGAACCGTGCGGCTCTTAAAGTACCCGCGCCCGTGTGAGGAGCGGCGCCGAGGGCGGGCATACCGGTTGCAAAAGTCCGTCGCGGCGGCCGTTCTCCCCCGCCCGCTCCAGCCGCCGAGCACGCCGGAAAGGTTTCAAACGGACAGATGGGCATCTTGCTTCAAGGGCTCGAACAGTACGACGCGCAGGCCGCAGAGGAGCCGCGCGCGCGCCCGACCGTCCTGCTCGCCGAAGACGACCGCGCGCTGCGCCGCTACCTCGAAGTCGTCCTGCGCCGCGCGGGCTACGAAGTGCTGCCCGCGGCCGACGGCCTCGAAGCGATGAAGGCGCTGCTCTCGAACACGGTGGACGCGGTCGTGACCGACGCCGTCATGCCGCATCTCTCCGGCCACGAACTCTGCCGCTTCCTCCGCGACCACCCGCAGCTCAAAGACATTCCCGTTGTGCTCTTAAGCGGCGACTCGTCGTCACGGTCGGACGAAGGTATCGCCGACCTTTATCTGTCCAAGCCCGTCCCCGCCGAAGAACTTTCGGCCAGCCTCGCGCGCCTCCTCGCCTGAAATAATTTTAACCACAGAGACACAGAGGCACAGCTAAATCTAATTAGCTGTGCCTCTGTGTCTCTGTGGTTAAGTTGTCTTAACGCCTCACGCGCCGCCGGCCTTCGAGCTGGTCTGCGGCGTGAGGCCGAGGATTTCGTCGAGCGGCGTGTATTCGAGCCCCTGGTCGTCGGCGACGGCCTTGTAGGTCAGCTTGCCGGCGTAGGTGTTGACGCCCTCCTTCAGCCCCGGGTCGGAAGCGATGGCGTCGAGGAAGCCGCGGTTGGCTATGCGGAGCGCGTAAGGCAGCGTCGCGTTCGTCAGCGCGAAGGTCGAGGTGCGCGGCACCGCGCCCGGCATGTTCGCCACGCAGTAGTGCAGCACGTCCTCGACGTAGTAGGTCGGGTTCGAGTGCGTCGTCGGCCGCGTCGTCTCGATGCACCCGCCCTGATCGACCGCCACGTCAACAATCACCGCGCCCTTCATCACGTCCTTCAGCATCTCGCGCGAGACGAGCTTCGGCGCGGCCGCGCCCGGCACGAGCACCGCGCCGATGATAAGGTCGGCCTCCGCAATCGCCCCTTGGATGCCGTAGGCCGAAGAGGCCAGCGTCGAAATCTTCGACAGGAAGATGTCGTCCAATTCGCGCAGGCGGTCGAGGTTCTTATCGACAATCGTGACCTGCGCGCCCATGCCGACGGCGATCTTCGCCGCGTTCGTGCCGACGACGCCGCCGCCGATGATGACGATGCGCGCCGCGGGCACGCCCGGCACGCCGCCGAGGAGCACGCCGCGCCCGCCGTTCATCTTCTCAAGGTACTGCGCGCCGACCTGCACGGCCATGCGCCCCGCCACCTCGGACATCGGCGTGAGGAGCGGCAGCGTACCTTTCCGGTCGGTGATCGTCTCGTAGGCGATGCCGGTGACCTTGTGTTCGAGGAGCGCCTGCGTCTGCTTCGGGTCGGGCGCCAGATGCAGGTAGGTGAAGAGGAGCAGCCCCTCCTTCATCCGCGGGTACTCGGGCTCGATGGGCTCCTTGACCTTGACGATCATCTCGGCCCCGGCCCACACGTCGTCGGCCGTCGGGAGGATGCTCGCCCCCGCGCGCTCGTACAGCGCGTCCTCAAAGCCCGAGCCTTCGCCCGCCGACTTCTCCACGATGACCTTGTGCCCCGCGTCGGTCAGCGCCCGCACGCCCGCGGGCGTCAGCCCCACGCGGTACTCGTTGTCCTTAATCTCCTTGGGGAGTCCGACGATCACTGTTTTTTGTCTCCAATCTTTTAGTTTTGGGACGAGGGCAAGTCTACTTCAGTGACCGATGCTCTCATCTCGTCGGGTCTGGAACCGCTCGAAACTTTAAGAGGTGAGCTTCGGCTATTCGAAGTTCACCTCGTCGATCTGTGCGCGTTGCAGCTTGCCGCTGTAGTCAACGTAAATGCTCTTCCACTCGGTGAAGATGTCCAAGACTTGCGTGCCGGCTTCGCGGTGGCCGTTGCCCGTTCCCTTGGTGCCGCCGAAGGGGAGGTGGACTTCGGCGCCGATGGTCGAGGAGTTGACGTAGAAGATGCCGGTGTACATCTCCTGCATCGCGCGGAAGGCGCGGTTCACGTCCTGCGTGTAGATGGAAGCCGAGAGGCCGTAACGCACGCCGTTGCCGATCTCGACGGCCTCTTCCAGAGAATTCGTCGGGATGACGGTCGTGACCGGGCCGAAGATCTCTTCCTGCGCGATTCGCATCTGCGGCGCGGCGTCGGTAAAGACTGTGGGCTCGATGAAGTAGCCGTTGGCGTGCTCACCCTTGTCCAGATGATTGCCGCCACAGGCGAGTTTGGCGCCGTCCTCCTTCTGGCCGATTTCGATGTAGCCGAGAATCTTGTGGACGGCGTCGGCGTTGATGACGGGGCCGACATCCGTCTTCTCGTCTAAGCCGTTCCCGACCCTTAAATTCTTCGCGCGCTCGACGAGCATCTGCGTGAACTTCTTGTAGACCTTCTTGTGGACGACGACGCGCGAGGAGGCCGTGCAGCGCTGCCCCGAAGTGCCGAACGCGCCCCAGACGGCGCCCTCGACGGCGAGTTTGAGGTCGGCGTCTTCCATCACCATGATGACGTTCTTGCCGCCCATCTCAAGCGAGCAGATGGCGTTGCGTTCGGCGCAGGACGAGGCGACGACGCGGCCCGTCTCGGTCGAGCCGGTGAACGAGATGAGCCTGACGGAAGGGTGATTGACGATGCCCGCGCCCGCCGTCTCGCCGTAGCCGGTGACGAGGTTGACGACGCCCGCGGGCACCCCCGCCTCCTCGCAAGCCTTAACTAAATTATAAGTCGAGAGCGGCGTGTCCTCGGCGGGCTTGATGACGACCGTGTTGCCGCACACCAGCGCCGGGATGAGCTTCCAAGAGGGAATCGCCATCGGGAAGTTCCACGGCGTGATGAGGCCGCAGACGCCGACGGGCTGGCGGACGCACATGGCGAACTTGTCGGGCATCTCGGCGGGCGTGGTGAAGCCGTGCAGGCGGCGGCCTTCGCCGGCCGTGTAGTAGGTGCAGTCGATGGCCTCCTGCACGTCGCCGCCGGTCTCCTTCAAGACCTTGCCCATCTCGCGCGTCATCTCGCGCGAGAACCTGTCCTTGTGGCGGACGAGGATTTCGCCCAAGCGGAAGAGGATTTCCGCGCGGCGCGGCGCGGGCAAACGCCGCCAGCGGTCGGCGGCCGTTTTGGCCGCGCCGACGGCCCCCTCCACGTCCTCGCGCGTCGAGCCATGAAACTGGCCGACAAGGTCGCGCGTGTCGGCCGGGTTCACGTCCTCGAACCACTCGCCCGACTGCGAAGCAACCCACTCGCCGCCGACGTAGTTCGGATACTTCTTAACAACTGTGCGCGCCGCCGCGCCGCCCTTCTTCTGGCTCTTCCCGAGCGCCTTCTTCGCCTGTGCCATTTGTTCCTATCGTAAACTAATAGACGTGAACCGTAAACCGTCAAGCGCCGTAAACCGTAAACCGTGAACCGTGACAAGAGAAGACGAG
>CAXTSK010000073.1:0-2249 GCA_964246655.1 uncultured Pyrinomonadaceae bacterium | reverse complement strand
CCTCCTTCCCCTCATCCGGCCTTCCTTGTGTTGGGGGTCCCCCCGCCGCTCCACGGCTCTTATTGGAACGTGAACTGGACTATCGACTGCGTGACCTTCTCGCCGTTGTAGGCCGAGACGTGGAGGACGATGGGGTCGCCCGGCTTGAGGCCGTTGATGACGCGCTCGAAGTCCTCGATGGACGCGACCGACTGGCGGTTGATGCGCTGGATGACCATGCTCTTCGTGACGCCCGCGTCGGAGGCGAGGCCGGCCGGGTCAACGTCCTGCACGTAGAGCCCGCGCACGCCCTTCAGGTTCCGCTCGTTGGCGATCTGCGGCGTCAACTCGCTCAGCTTGAGCCCGAGGACGGGGCGGTCGTTCTTGTCCGTGGGCGTCACTTCCTGTTTCAGGTTCTCGACCTTGCCGGGCTTCTCCTCCGGCTTGGCCTCGTTCCCGCTTGCGGAAGAGGTGCGCGCCGGGCGCTCGCCGATCTTGACGTTGGCCGTGCGCCGTTCGAGCTTGTCGGCCACCTCGCGCAGGTACGTGACCGCGACGGTCTCGTTGACCGGGGTGGAGGCGACCTTATTGATGAGGTCTTGCGCGTTCTCGACCGGCTGGCCGTTGAACTCGACGACCACGTCGTTGGTCTGGATGCCCGCGGCGGCGGCCGGCCCCTTGCCGTCGGCCACGTCCTTGATGATGGCGCCCTTGGCCGCGGGCAGTTGATAGACGCGCGCGAACTCGGGCTTGACGGAGTCGAGGAAGACGCCGAGGTAGCCGCGCCTGACCTTGCCCGTCGTCATCAACTGCTTGTAGACCGAGGCGGCGATGTTGGTCGGCAGCGCGAACCCGATACCGTTGTAGTCGCCCGTCGAGGTCGCGATCTGCGAGTTGATGCCGATGACCTCGCCGCGCATGTTGACGAGCGGGCCGCCGGAGTTGCCGCGGTTGATGGCCGCGTCGGTCTGGATGAAGCGGCGGAAAGACGCGCCGGGGTCGGTCTGCCGCTCCTTGGTCGAGATGATGCCGGCCGTCACCGTCTGCTCCAGGCCGAAGGGCGAGCCGATGGCGAGCACCCAGTCGCCGACCTGCATGTCGTCGGAGTTGCCGAAGTTGACGGCGGGCAGGTCGCGCCCCGCGTTGACCTTGATGACGGCGATGTCGGTCTCCTCGTCCGAGCCGACCACGGTGCCGCGGAGCTGCTCGCCGGACTGGAGCTTGACCATGATGCCGGTCATGTTCTCGACGACGTGGTAGTTCGTCAGGATGATGCCCTTCGCATCGACGACGAAGCCGGAGCCGACGCCGCGCGAGGGACGCCGCGCGTTGCGGCGCAGCATGTCGAGCAACGGATTGTCGCTCCCGTTGCCGTCCTCGTCCTCGTCGTCGCCGTCCTTGTCGGCCCCCTGCGGCGCGGCCGAGACGGTTTCGAGGTTGACGACCGCCGGCTCGACGCGGCGCGCGATCTCGGCGAACGAGGCGGAGAGCGCCTCGGGCGCGCGCGCGATTGCCGCGGGGCTCGCGGGCTGTTCGCCCTCGCCCGCGAAGACGCTCGTCCGCGTGAGCATCGCGCCGACGCCGACGCCGACCAGAAGGCAGCCGGTCGCGAGCGCCGCGATCCACACGCGGAGGTGGCGCAGGATGGCGCGCTCCGTTTCAGTCGTATGGCCCTTCGGGATTTGCAACATAAAACTATTCACCTTCTACATTTCAAAAGGAGCCGGTAGGGTCAAAGCGGCTGCGGCCCGCTTCCGCGAACGCCGCGGCCGCCCGTTCTGTGCGCCGAGACGAGGAGACTCAGAAGCCACAGTGGCGAGCCCCGAGTATAACCGAATGCCGCCGGAAAGGAGAAGTAGTCAGTAGACAATAGCCGGTAGGCTTTCCGCACCGCTGACGTTGAGGATAAAAGTCGTAGGGTTCGAGCAATGAAGGTTTTTCTACTGACTACTGACTACTTCCTTCTCTTCCCTCCCCCAACGCAACTCCGACACGATGACGCCCGCGAGGACGAGGAGCGCGCCGAGGGTGGCGCGCGGGCCCGTCCACTCGGCCGAGCCGCGCAGAAGCACCGCGAAGGCGGTGGCGAAGACGGGCTCAAGGCTGAAGATGACGGCGGCGTGCGTCGCGGACATGCGCGCCTGCCCCCACGTCCAGAGCAGGAAGACGCCGACCGTCGAGACGAGCGAGAGGTATGCCAGAGACCACCCGACGGACGCGCCCCACACGACGGGCGCGGTCTCGCGCGCGAGCCCGCGCCCGTCGTGTGG
>CAXTSK010000072.1:11648-14238 GCA_964246655.1 uncultured Pyrinomonadaceae bacterium | reverse complement strand
CGGCCACCTCCGCGCCGATGCCGAGCGTCGCGGCGTTCAGACAGATGAACCGGCGCGCCCCGCCGTCCACGCTCCCGAGAAGCACGTCAACACGCTTCAACGTCTCTTCCCGAACTGCTTCATCGCGACGGTGCCGGACGAGTCTCGCGACCCACGCTTCGGGCGGCTCGCGGCGTCCGCCCGAGAGGCCGCGCGCGAAGTCGTCGCCCGTCCCCGCGGGCAGAAGCGCGAGCGATGCCTCGGGATTGACGGCGCGCGGGAGCGAGCCTGCGGAGAGTCCCGCGCAGGGCTCGAAGAAGCCGTTGGCCGCCGCGCTCAACGTGCCGTCGCCGCCGACGGCCGCGATTGTCCCGAAGCCGCGTTCGACGGCGTCACGCGTGCGCTCCTCCGTCTCGCCCTGGCGCGTTGACTCGTGCGCTTCGAACTCGACGCCCGCGCGTGTCAGAGCTTCCCGCACGCGCGGCCAAGCCTTCCGCGCGCGCGCGGCCGTGTGGTTGACGACGACGAACAGTCCGGCTCCGCTCATGCGTCTCCCGACTTTAACACGCGCGCGGCCCGCCGGGTTTGATGTTAAGCTCTCCGACATGAGTGAAGAGAAGATGCTCGCTGTGAAGATTCTTTCGCACGAGGGTGCGGGAAGGCTTGAGGTGTGTGAGGTCGAGAAGCCGCAGGCGCACGCCGACCGCGTGAGGGTGAGGGTGCGCGCGGCGGGGCTCAACCGTGCAGACCTTTTGCAGAAGCGCGGCCGTTACCCCGCGCCGCCGGGCGCGCCCGCCGACATCCCGGGTCTGGAGTTCGCGGGCGAGGTCGAACAGATCGGCGACGACGGGAGCATGTGGCGCACGGGGCAGCGCGTCTTCGGCATCACGGCGGGCGGGTCGCAGGCCGAGTACGTCGCCGGGCCCGAGAGCCACCGCGCGGAGATACCCGCCGGCCTCTCGTGCGAGGCGGCCGCGGCCGTGCCCGAGGTCTTCATCACGGCGCACGACGCGCTCTTCACCCAAGGGAAGTTGCGCACGGGCGAGCGCGTGCTGATTCACGCGGTCGGGTCGGGCGTCGGCACGGCGGCCGCGCAACTCGCGCGCGCGGCCGGGGCGGGCGCGGTCTACGGCACGGCGCGGACGGCGGAGAAGATAGAGCGGGCGCGAGAGTTCGGGATGGACGAAGGCGTCGTCGTAAGTAACGACCCCGGCGCGTTCGCGGAGGCCGTGCGCACATGGACGAAGGGCGCGGGCGTCAACGTCGTCCTCGACCTCGTCGGCTCCTCTTACCTTGAGGCGAACCTTGAGGCGCTGGGTTTGCACGGACGGCTCCTGCTCGTCGGCACGCTCGGCGGGGCGTCGGCGCCGCTCAACTTCCGGCACGTGATGGGGAAGCGCCTGCGCGTCATCGGCACGGTGCTGCGCGCGCGCTCCGTCGAGGAGAAGGCCGCCGCCGTCCGCCGCTTCGCCGCCGAAGTCGTCCCGCTCTTCACACGCGGCCTCGTGCGCCCCGTCCTCGACGACACCTTCAACCTTCGAGCCGTGGCCGCGGCCTACGCCCGCCTCGAATCGAACGAGACGTTCGGGAAGGTCGTACTGCGCGTGAACCGTGAACCGTAAACCGTGACAAGATAAAACCCGCTCTTACTTGTCACGGTTCACGATTTACGCCTCAACTTGTCTCCCGCCGGGGCATCTGAGAAAATGATCTTTTCATAAACGAGGCGTGGAACGTACGCCGGTCCATTGACGGTCTTTCAAGAGGAGATAAGAGCATTGAAAGCGGAATTAGAGCAGTTGGTCGCCCTGCAAAATGTCGACATGGGCATCCGCAGGCTACAGTCCGACCTGGAGTCAATCCCCAGAAGGCGCGCCGAGATCGAAAGCGAGTTCGATCAGCGCGCCTTTGAATTTAAGGCGCTGCAACAGACCGGCGAGACCGCGCGCGAGACGCGCGCCGGCCTCGACAAAGAGCTGGCCGAGCAGCGCATCCGCATGGAGAAGGCCGAGCGCGACCTGATGGCCTCGAACAACGCGAAGGTCTACGAGGCCGCCATCCGCGAGCGCGACGCCGCGAAGAAGCACATCTCGGAGTTGGAGACCAAAGTCCTCGAACAGATGGAGGCCGCCGAGTCGGCCGAGAAGCAGCTCGCCGAGCGCGAGCCCGAGTTCGCGCGCCTGCGCGCCGAGCACGAGGAGCGCCTGCGCGCCTTCGAAGAGCAGACGCGCTCCCGGTCGGAAGAGTTGGAAGAGCGACGGCGCGAGCGCGAGCGGATGTTCGCCTCGCTCCCGCCGGGCATCAAGGCCACCTACCAGCGCATCGTCGCGCGCATACGCGACGGCATCGCGCTGGCCGAGGCGCGCAACGGCTCGTGCTCCGCCTGCTTCATGGCGCTGCGGCCGCAGTTGATGTCCGAAATACGCCGCGGCGAGGAGATCATCACCTGCGACAACTGCAACCGCATCCTCTACTACCAGCCCGCCGCGCAGCAGCAGCACGGCACGACCGTCTCGGCCACCTAACGCAGATTTAATCACGGAGACACGGAGGCCCCGGATTTTTCCACCATATTATTCAAAACCGGGCCGCGGGTTGACCCGGGGGATAT
>CAXTSK010000072.1:2305-11638 GCA_964246655.1 uncultured Pyrinomonadaceae bacterium | reverse complement strand
CGGTGGGCGGTGATTTTATACAAATTATTTAATAAGCCGCGTCTCCGTGTCTCCGTGGTTAATAGTTTTTAGCGAACGGCCCGCCGTTTGTAAGGTCATCCGCACCTGTTTGCGGTATTTGCTGTAAAAGGGGCTTTTGAGGGAGATGGCGAGCGCCGAGTATGCAGTCCAACAGAACATCGCGGCCGGGCTTTTGGCCGGAAGCGTTACACGCGACCGGCGCGCCCGCTGGTGGCGCCGGACGGGCTCGAAGTCGCGCGGCTTCCGCTACGAGACGGCCGACGGGCGCGCTTTAGAAGACGAAGCGGCACTCGAACGCATCAAGTCTCTCGTCATCCCTCCGGCGTGGGGCGACGTACGCATCTCGCCCTCGCCGCGCAGCTCCTTGCAGGCCATCGGCGTGGACAAGGCGGGGCGCGTCCAGCGCATCTACCACCCGTCTTTCGTCGCGCGGCGCGCGCGCCGCAAGTACGAGAAGACCGAGCGCTTCGGCAAGGCCCTGCCCGGCCTGCGCCGCCGCACGAACGAGGACATCGCGCGCGAGGGGCTGGGTAAGGAGCGCGTGCTGGCGGTCGTCGTCCGCTTAATCAACGACCTCTACTTCCGCGTCGGCTCCGAGGAGAGCGTCAAGCGCTACCGCACCTACGGCGTGACGACGCTGCGCAACCGGCACCTTGAGATAGGGCCGGGCGGCCGCCTCATCTTCAAGTTCACGGGCAAGCACCACATCAAGCACCGCCGCATCCTCGTGGACGAAGAGCTGGCCGCCCTGGTGCGCGACATCAAGTCCATCGGCGGCGCGAAGCTCTTCGAGTACGTCGGAGAGGACGGCAAGGTGCGCGCCGTCACCCCGCGCGACGTGAACGACTACATCAAGGCCGCGGCCGGGCGGAGTTCTCGGCGAAGGACTTTCGCACGTGGGGCGGGACGCTTCTGGCGGCCGTCGAGCTGGCCGAACTCGGTTACAGCGAGGACGGGCGTCAGGCGAAGAGGAACGTGGTGGCGGCCGTCAAGCGCGTGGCCGAGCGCCTCGGCAACACGCCGACCGTCTGCCGCTCCTGCTACATACACCCCAAGGTGCTCGAAGCCTACGAGCGCGGACGCTCCATCGAAGAGTTCCGCCCGCGCCGTACGCGCCGCGTGATACGTCGCCAGCAGCCCGACTACAGCGTCGAAGAGCTGGCGCTGCTCAAGCTCCTGCGCGCGCGCAAGAACGGCGGCGGATGAAGGGAGACAAGTAGACAGTAGTCAGTAGCCAGTAGAAAAAGAGAGGCGGCGCGTCTCGGCCTTCAGACCGAGCGCGCCGCTTTGTCTTCCTGCTCACTACTGACTACTGTCTACTGCCTTTCATCTGCCTGCTAGTAGTGCTCGCTCGTCTTCTTCCCCTCGGTGCGGCCGCCCTTACGCTCCGGCTTGCCCTTCCCACGGCGCCCGCGCTTCAGCTCGTCCACGCCCTTGAGCGAGGCGAGCGGCCACAGGCTGTGCTCGATCTCGGCGAGCCCCGCGCCGACGACCGCCGCGACGACCTCCTCCGAAGGCTTGTAGCACGGCGCCGCCTCGTCCAGAGGCACGCGGCCGTCGGCGTTGACGACGATACCTGCTTCCTTATACTCGTCGTCCATCTGGCGCTGCGAGAGCGTGCGGTTGGCCTCGCCGCGCGAGATGCGACGGCCCGCGCCGTGGTTGACCGAGAAGCCGCTCCGCTCCGCGCCCGCGAGCGGCCGCAGGATGTAGCTCCAGTCCTTGTTGCTGCCGGGGATGAGCACGGGGTGTCCCTTCTCTTCCCACACGGTGCCCTTCAAAAACGGGTGTCCCGCGGGGAAGGCGCGCGTCGCGCCCTTGCGGTGCACCCACACGTCGCCGAACTCCGGGTGCCACTCCTTCTGCACGAGGTTGTGGCTGATTTCGTAGACGAGTTCCAGCCCCTCGCCGAAGACCTCTCGGAACGCCTCCGACACCTGTTCGAAGATGACGAGCCGGTTCAGGATCGCGTAGTTGCCGCCCGCCGCGACGGCGTTGAGGTAGTCTTGATAGTGCTTCGACTCCGGCGTGAAGTACCCGAGGTCGATGTCCTTCAAAAGCTCCGGGTACTCCTCGCGCGCCAGCTCGAAGTAGTTCGTCGCCAGCCCGTGCCCGAACCCGCGGCTCCCCGTGTGCACCTGCACGAACAACGTCCCCGTCTGGCTGCTCCGCTGTAGTTCAATAAAGTGGTTGCCCCCGCCGAGGCTCCCCAACTGGTCGCGCCCGCGCTCGGGCCGACCCTTGCCGCCGTAAGGAATCCGCCAGTCGTCGTCCACCGGGATGCGATGTCTTTCGGCGTGACTGCGGTCGAACGTCGCCCCGTACTTCTCGACGTAATACTCCGCGCCCCCGCGCACGAGGTTCTGGAACTCTTCGTCCGAGAGGCGGCCGAGCTTCAGACTCTTCCCGCCGAAGCCCATGTTCACCCGCCCCATCACCGCCCGGTTGAACTCCAACCTTCGCTCCGGCGTCGCCGCCTCGGCTTCGACGTTCGACCGCGCCGACATCATCCCGCAGTTGTGCACGAACACCCCCGCGTCCAGCGCGAAGTTTTCATAGTCGGGAACGGTCAGACAGTAAACATCCGCCCTCTCCGCCAGCGGCTCGACCGAGACGACTTTGTGGTTGTAGCCGTGACGCCAGCGGCGATGGTTGTGAATCCCGAAGCCCCCGGTAAGCGTCTCGCCGCACGTCTCGCAGACGTACCGGCGGTGAGCCACCTCGGACGACTTGCGCCGTCCTTCGGCACTCGTGTTGTAAGCAATCAGATAATTCTTCCCGCGCTCGCCGTTACCGGCGACAGACACACGGAAGTGTTCGGGCCTTTCGGCCATGTAAGCGAGAATGTTCTTGGTGCCGCGCTCTGCGAAGTAAGCGTGACCTTCTGCCGTCTGGGTCTTCGCCGCGAGCGCTCGCACCCTGCGCTCCTCGAATTCCGCCGACTGGAAGTGTGTGAACTTCTCCGCGTGCGAGCGGTGGTAGCGCATGTGGTCCCGGTCACCCATGAACTGTAGGTTCTCCGGGCGATTGTCGGAGGGGTTGAAGTTCAGGTGATGAATGACCGTCTTCTGCCCCTCGAAGCGAGGAACCGCGCCGAGCCACCCGCTGCGCGCCATGAGCCAGTGGACGCGCTGATTCGTTCCTGTGGCCGGGTGCTGGACGAACCTGTAGCCGTCCCTGTCCGCGTGCAGGTGAAACGGCATCAAGGAAGCCTCGGGTTCAAGCTCAGACGCCTGCCGGTAGGTGCCGTCGCGGAGCATGAACTCGTGGTCGGGCGTGCAGGTGACCTCGCGCCCATTGTCGAGTGTGACTTTGACGAGCGGGGCAGAGACGCGCGTCTTCTTCGCCGTCGCCTTCGCGACGACGACCTTGTGCTCGGCGGAGAGAGCGTAGACAAGAAGCTCTCCGCCTGCGTCGGCTAGTTCGCCGATGGGCCGTGCCGTGCCGTCAACGACGGGCACGAGCGTGTCTGCGGTGAAGCAGCCGATGTCGTAGCCCACCGGCCCCATCGCGACGGCGCCTTCTGCGGCGTCGGTGATGAGGACGCAGCCGACGGGGACGCCGTAGCCGTAGTGCGCGTCGGGCGTGATGACCACCATGCGCACGCCGGGGAAGCGCGTGGCGTTGACGATCTGCCTGTAAAGAATCTCTTCGGTCGCCTCCAAAAGTTGCGGCGTGAAGAAGAGGCGCACGCGCACCTCTCCCGTGTCCTCAGTCTTCAGCTCGTAGAACCCCTCGCCGTTCCAACGTGCGAGGTGCTTCCAGTTGTGCGCGTTCGCCAGTTTGTCTACGGGCTTGAGCGCCTTTGCGTCACTGTTCCGGTCAGACATTTACGGTCTCCCTGATTCGCTTGTTCGTAACCCATTCCGACCGCGAGAAGCCGCCACCTTAACTGCGCGGAACTTAAAAACCTTCGTTCAAATCTTTCGCCCGAAGGGACATTCAGAGGATATGTCTCTAAGCAGGGGCGCGCAACTTTTCTACCCGCCGAGCGCGGCGGCTATCTCAGCCGCTAGTTCATCGGCACTGGTTTCGGGCATGACCGGCACACGGAGACTTGCCTGGCGGTAGGCGGCGAGCCTCTCTTCGTAGAGCCGTGCCGCACGTTCGGCGTCGCGGGCGAAGGGGCGGGAGTCGCGGGCGCCTTCGGCTTCGATGCGTCGGAGGCAGAGTTCAAACGGAGCGTCGAGCCAGACGGAGAGGCAGCCGTGCGCGGCGACGAGCGAGCGGTTGCGTGCGAGCGTCCAAGCGCCGCCGCCGGTGGCGACGACGCCCACCCCCGCCCCGTGGAGCCCCGGGGGCCGCCCCCGCCGGGCCGGCGACCGGCAGGGGGGCGAGCCCGCCGGGGCCCGCGCCTGGGGGGGCCCGGGGGGCCCGCGGCCGCGTCTCCGACTCGCGGAAGTAGTCCTCGCCCTCCTCGTCGATCAGCTCGCGCGGGCCGCGGCCCTCAAGCTCTCTGACCGCGTCGTCGAGGTCTACGAACGTCTCGCCCAGCAGGCGCGCGAGCGCGCGGCCGACGGTCGTCTTACCCGCGCCCATGAAGCCGGTGATGACGACGGGACGGCGGCTCATCTCTCCGCCAAGGATTCGAGCAGCGGGAAGAATTCGGGGAAGGAGACCCCGACGCACTCCTCCGCGCCCTCGATGTCAGTTTCACCCTCGGCGGCGAGCGCGGCGACGGCGAAGGCCATCGCGATGCGGTGGTCGCCGTAGGACTGGAGGCGCGCGCCGCGCAGGCGGACGGGGCCTTCGACGCGCAGGCCGTCTTCGAACTCTTCGACCTGCGCGCCCATCGCGCGCAGGTTCGCGACCGTCGTCGCGATGCGGTCGGACTCCTTCACGCGCAACTCGCGCGCGTCGTGTATCTCAAGCCCGCCTTCGACGGCGGTGCCGACGACGGCCAGCACCGGCAGCTCGTCGATGAGCTGCGCGACAAGCGAGCCGCGGATGACGTTCGCGCCTTCGCCAACTGGCGTGAGCCCGCCGCTGCTTCGAACGCGTATGAGGCCGGTCGGCTCGTTGGAACTCTCGCGCTCGTCCTCGACCGATAGTTCGACTCCAAGCCCGCGCAGCGCGTCGAGCACGGCCGCGCGCGTGGGGTTCAGGCCGACGCCTTCCAGCTCAAGCTCCGAGCCGTCGAGCAGCGCGGCCGCCGCGGCGGGGAAGGCCGCCGAAGAGATGTCGCCCGGCACCGTCAAGTCGCGAGCCTTCAGGCGCGAGCCGCCTTCGACCGAGACGACGACGCGCCCGGCTTCGTCGGACAGTTCTTCCGTTCTGACCTCCACGCCGAACCAGCGGAGCATGCGCTCGGTGTGGTCGCGCGTCTGCGCGGCGGGCTCGACGACCTCTGTGCGCCCTTCGGCGCCGAGCCCCGCGAGCAGGACGCAGGACTTGACCTGCGCGCTGGCGACCGGCATCTCGTAGCGTATCGCGCGCAAGGGCCTGCGCCCCTCGACGCGCAGCGGCGCGTGTCCGTCCACGGCCGAAAGCCGCGCGCCCATCAGGCCAAGCGGCTCCATCACGCGCCGCATCGGCCGGCCGCTCAGGGACTCGTCGCCCGTGAGCACCGACGCGAACGGCTGCGCCGCGAGCACGCCCGCCAACAGGCGCATCGTCGTGCCGGAGTTGCCGCAGTCGAGCGCCGCCGCCGGCTCCTTGAAACGCGGCTCGCCACCCTCTCCGCCCGCGCCCTCGACGAAGACGAGACTCCCGTCCCGCTCAGGACTTCCAACGTTGAGGAGCAGTCAACACTCGAAGAGAAGTTCTCGATGCGCGTCCGCCCTGAGGCCAACGACGCCAACATCGCCGCCCTATGCGTGACGGACTTGTCGCCCGGGACTCTCAAGCGGCCGCGCAGCCGTCGTGCGGGTCTGATCAGCATGCGGACAATGTTAACAAAGTGAGCGGTGAGCAGTAAGCAGTGAGCAGCGGGTAGTTTTAAGTTTTCGGTTCTGACGCCGTCTCGACCAGGCCGTAGAGTGCAAGTTGAAAACTGCTTACTGCTCACCACTCACTGCTCACTTTCTTGACAGCCGTGCGGCGGGCGTGTTAAACCGTGCAGGCTTCCTGTCGAGCTTTCAAGCGTGTGGTTTGGGCCGCGCCTGTTACGGTCGGGGCCACGCGCCCCCGGGGCGGCCAACCTTTGAGCCTGTGACCGAAGAGACCGTCGAACTCAAGCTGCCGAGCCGCATCGAGGCCATCGGCGAGGCGGCGGCGGCCGTCGCGGACGCCGCGCGGAGGTTGGGCTTCGCCGAAGACGCGCTCTTCGGCATCGACCTCGCCGTGCGCGAGGCCGTCACCAACGCCGTCCTGCACGGCAACCGGCAGGACGAGAACGTTCCCGTCGAGGTCGGCATGTCGGGCACGGACGACGGGCTCACCGTGACCGTACGCGACCGCGGCGCGGGCTTCGACCCGTCGCATCTCCCCGACCCGACGGCCGAGGAGAACATCCTCAAAGCCTCCGGGCGTGGTATCCTCTTCATGCGCACCTTCATGGACGAAGTCGCCTGGGAGCACCCCGCCGGGGGCGGCACCCTGGTACGAATGATTAAAAGAAAGTAGACAGTAGCCGGTAGACAGTAGGTTTCGTTCGGCGGATGTTGCGCCTTCCTGCTGACCGGCGACTGAGAAGAGTTCTTCTACTGTCTACCGACTACTGTCTACTGACTACTTGATTCCACAAGGAGATTTCCCGCAATGGCTGAACTGAACATCCGCGAGCGCCAGGCAGGGGACGTGACGATCCTCGACCTCGAAGGAAAGATCACCATCGGCGAGGGCAACGTCGCCCTCCGGAGCGCCGTCCGCCGCCTCGTCCAGGAGGGGAAGAAGAAGGTGCTGCTGAACCTGTCGGGCGTCAGCTACATGGATTCGAGCGGCATCGGCGAGCTGGTCTCCAGCCACACTACCATCAGCCGCGAGAAGGGCCAGCTCAAGATGCTCGGCCTCGGCGAGAAGATCAAGGAGCTGCTCGTCATCACCAAGCTCCTCACGGTCTTCGACACCTACCAGACCGAGCCCGAGGCGCTCAACAGCTTCCAATAGGCGTAAACCGTGAACCGTAAACCGTGACAAGAGAAGACAGGTTCTTCCACTTACGGTTTACGGTTCCCGGTTTAAGGGTTTTTCCCGCCGTCCCCTTACGCCCCGGCGAGATCGCCTTCTACCCGCGCGCCTTCGTCAACGGCCGTTTGTTCGCTGGCCGCCTGCCCTGTTAACCTTGCACCTCTGCGCCAACCCACGCAGGAAATCCGGAGTCTAATGGCCGGAGCCTCTGAAGCTTCGACTCCGATAATCCGTCTTAGAAGGTTAGTGATGAAGAAGTTGTTCTTAACCGTCCCCCTCGCCGCGCTCCTGTGCGCGCAGGCCGCCACGGCTCAACAGAAGACCACGACGACGCCCACGCCGAAGCAGACGCCCGCGCCCGTTCAGCAGCAGCGCCCGGTGCCGACCGCCTCTCTGGGCCTGACCGACTACGGCATCGAGATCGCGCCCGACGCGCGGCTCATCGTGATGATGGCCGCGCTCGACGCCGCCGGCTGGGACCCGACGCCCGCCGGTGCGCGCCCGTCGGTCTACCGCGAGCTCGTGCGCCGCGAGCAGGCGGGGCTCGACCCGGCGCTGCGCAAGCGCATGCAGGACTTCTACGCGCGCAACGCACTGAAGGACGTGCCGGACGACCCCGCGACGCCCGACCGGAACGAGGCCGTCCACTACACGCCGGCCGACCAGGCGGCGCGCTACCTCTCGCTCGCTTACACCATCGGCCAGCCGCCCGCCCTCGAAGCCCCCGCGCGCGCCGACGACCTGCCCTCGGGCGTGCTCGAAGTGCTCGACTTCGTGCCGCTCGTACGCGAGTTCTACAAGGCTGCGGGGATGGACGCGCGGCTCCCGAACTACGTCAACATGCACCGCGCCGCGGGCGACCAGCTGCGCGCGCTGACCATCGACATGGCGCGCGGCGTCCTCGCCTACCTCAACACGCGCCCCGAGACGCGCATCAACGAGCGCGTCGTCATCCCTTCGTCTTCCTCCTCGCAGTCGAAGAAGAAGGAGGACAAGAAGGTCACCACCGTCCTGCGCGAGCACGAGCGCCGCTTCCGCGTCGTGCCCGACCTCTTGGCCGCGCCCGGCACGATCAACCTGCGCGCCGTCGGCGACGACTACTTCGTCATCGTGCCCCCGGACACCGACCCGCGTCTGTCCGAGGCGCGCCGCGCCTACGTGCAGTTCATCGTAGACCCGCTCGTCGCGCGCTTCAGCCGCGAGGTCGCCGCGCGCCGCCCCGAAATCAAGCAGCTCCTCGAAGCCGAGCAGGCGCGCAAAGGGCGCACGTTCGGCGCCGACGTGTTCCTCGCCGTCGCGCGCTCGCTCGTAGCGGCGGCCGACGCGCGGATGGACGAGCGGGTGCGGCTGCGCGCGCTCCAACTCGACACGAGCGCGCGTTTACAAAGTGCCGCCGACCAGGCGGCGAAAGACGCGCTGCTCAAGGAGGCGAAAGACCGGCAGGCGGCCATAGAGGATTCGACGACGGCGCAACTGGCCGAGGCTTACGAGCGCGGCGCGGTGCTCTCGTTCCACTTCGCGGATCAACTGCGCGGCTTCGAGGGCGGGGGCTTCGACGTGTCTAACTTCATGCCCGACATGGTCGCGGCCTTCACGGTCGAGCGCGAGCTGAAGCGCCCGGCGGAGTTCGCCCCCGTGGTCGCGCGCGTGCGCGAATCGCGCCGCCGTAATCTTGAAGCGCGAACGAACGAGCCCGCGGAGGCGCCGCCCACGGACGAGCGCCGCGCGGCACTCATCAAGGGCCTCAACGACGTGGGCGAGCTGCTGCGCCTGCGCAACTACGACGAGGCCAACGAGCGTCTCGCGGCGCTCAAGGGCGAGTACGCGAACGAGCCGCTCGTCTATTTCACTCTGGGTCAGGCGGCCTCGCTCTCGGCGCAGGAGGCGATTGACGAAGTCCTCCAAGCCGAGCGCTTGAACGCCGCGCTCGCACACTTCCGCCAGGCGATACTGTTCGCGACGCCCGACACAGACCCCTCGGTCGTCGCGCGCGCACACCTCTCCAGCGGCCGCATCCTCGCGCACCTCGAACGGCGCGAGGACGCGCTCCGCGAGTTCGACGCCGTCATCTCCTCGACCAAGCCCAGCGACCGCTTCTATCAAGAAGCGATGGCCGAGAAGAAGAAGCTCGGGCAGTGAAGGAGAGCAGACAGTAGACAGTAGTCAGTAGCCAGTAGAGAAGAGATAAAGGCGGGGGGGGGGTGGTGATGGGCGGCTGGTGACCGCGCCGCGGGGATTTTGGCG
>CAXTSK010000072.1:1141-2295 GCA_964246655.1 uncultured Pyrinomonadaceae bacterium | reverse complement strand
ATCATCGACCGATGAAAACCGCGCCGCCTCTTTTTCTACTGACTACTGACTACTGTCTACTTCACCACAGTGATGTCGCGCGAGGTCGAGTTGTAGCCGCCGTTATCGACGACGGTGCCCGACTTGTCGAGTAGTTCGAGCTTGACGGTGTGCTTGCCGGCCGTCCAGCCCGTGAGCCAGATGGGCTCCCACTTGTCGATGTACTTCGCCTCGCCGCCGTCCACCGTGTAGCGCACGCGGTAGTCGCCGCCGTCGCCTTGCAGCTTCGCGTTCGAGAGCCAGAAGTCGATCATGATGGCGTCGGCGTCCGGCCCCTTGTACTCGCCCTTCGGCCGGCTGTAGGTCAGCAGCGGCTTCGTGCGTTCGACCGCGCCGCCCGTCGAGGACGGCATGTCCTTACCCTCCGGCCCCGGCGTGGCCGAGGCGGCGGGCGAGGCCGAAGGTGACGCGGCGGGCTTCGCAGCGTTGGCGTTGTCGGCCATCTTCTGGCCGCCGTTCGTCGTCGTCGGCTTCGAGGCGTCGCCGCCGCCCTTCACCGTGAACGAGACCATCTGGAAAGAGCCCTCGTTCTTGTAGCTCTCGTGCCAGGGGCGCGAGGCGAAGACGCGGATGGTGTGCGCCCCTTCGGAGACGTTGCGCAGTTCGAAGGGCTGGCCCAGCTCGTAGTAAGCCTCGTACGGCTGGTTGTCGAGGATGACGTGGATGTGGTTGCCCATCCCCGTCGCGGGGTCTTTGTGCGGCTGGTAGCCCTTGAGGTCGCCCGCGAGCTTGAGGCTCAGCTTGACGGTCGAGCCGTTGACGGTCGAGCCCTCCTTCGGCTCGGCGATGGTGAGCGCGGGCGCGGCCGCGTCCTGCTCGCCGCGCTGCGCCGTCTGGTCTTTAACCTTCTGCGGGCGCTCGACCACCGAGAGCACCTGTGCGGCCGGAGTCGGCGAGGCGGCCGCGTTCGTGTTGGCGTTCGCGTTCGCCGTGTTCGCGTTCATGTCCGAAGAGCAGCCCGCGAGCCCCAGAGCGGAAGCCGCGAGCGCCGAAACGACGAGCAGGAGTCGAGAGAGTTTCATCCGAGAGCCTCCGGTTGAGAAAGTAAGAATTAGTAGGCGGTAGGCAGACGGCAGTAGGCAGTTAAGGCAGAACTCTTATACTGCCTACTGCCG
>CAXTSK010000072.1:0-1131 GCA_964246655.1 uncultured Pyrinomonadaceae bacterium | reverse complement strand
CTTCCTTTCATTACCAACAACTTATATCTCCCGGGGCGGCGGGCCCCCCCCCCCGCCTACTGTTCATGGTTCTATTCGCCCCCGGCAGCGGCGGCCGCGGGGCGCGAGCACACGCCCTCTTGCAGGCGTTGTTCGCAGGACGCCCAGTCGATGTTGGAGAAGAACGCCTCGATGTACTTCGGCCGCTCCGCCGGCTTGTAGTCGAGGAGGAAGGCGTGCTCCCACACGTCCATCACGAGCACGGGGACGAAGCCCGCGACGTTCCCGACCTCGTGCAAAGTGATCCAGTGGTTCGAAAGCCACTGGTTGATCGGGTCGAGGTAGCAGACCGCCCAGCCCACGCCCCGCATCTTGCCCACGGACATGAAGTCGGCTTTCCAGATGTCGTAGCTGCCGTGCGAGGCTTCGGCCATCTTGCGGAAGGTCGAGCTCGACTCGGGGTCGGTCGTCGTCGAGCCCTTCTTCATGTTGCCGAAGTACCACTCGTGCAGCACCATGCCGTTGTACTCGAAGCCCATGCGGCGGGTCAGCTCCGAGTAGGCGGGCATCTCCTCCTGATCGACCTTGCCGTCCGAGAGTATCTCGCCGATCTTACTCATCAGCGTGTTGGTGTTCGTGACGTAGCCCTCGTAGAGCTTGAAGTGCATCTCCAGCGTCTGGTCGGAAATCCCGTTCAGCCCGCTCAAATCGAACTGCTTCGCCGTGTAGGTCCTAACGTCTGCCATCACTTCCTCCTTGGTATCATTGCGGCAACTCGCCAACGCGAGGCGGCCGCCCGCGCGGCGCACACACGGCGCGCGGGCATCCTGAAATCCGGGTTGTCGCTCGGCTTTGACTTGGGAGGATTATAAACCCGAAACGGTGCGAACGGGAAAAGGCAGGCGCGTCCTTTCGAGGGACGCGCCTGCCTTCCTGACCGGCGTTGCGGCGGCTCAGGCGGCGCCCTTGCCGAACATGATGTAGTCGCCGTGCGAGGTGCCCATGAACCAGAGCATCGGGAGTGAGAGCCAAGCGTTGGTGCGCGAGGCGAGGAAGGCGCGGCGGGCGAGCGCGGCGTCGGGCGGGGTGCCGGCGACCGTGGCCGCGATGATGCGCTTCTGCGCGGGCCAGATGATGCCCCACACGTTCAGC
>CAXTSK010000071.1:0-14324 GCA_964246655.1 uncultured Pyrinomonadaceae bacterium | reverse complement strand
CATCCACCAGGACGGCGTGCTCAAGGAGCGCACCACCTACGAGATCATGGACGCGACCACCATCGGCCTCGACCTGCCGGGCGCCGGCGCGGACGCCGGCGCAGGAGTTGGGGACGGCGGGCCCCCCGTCGGCGTGGCAGGGCCCGGCGGGGCCGACGGGGCGGCGGGCGCCGCGCGCGCGGCGAACGCTTGAAAGGGTGAGGGAGGCTCGAAAGCCCCCGTTGAGCTTCAACCAGAGGACGCTCTTATGAGATGCCCCTTCTGTACGTACCTTGAAGACAAGGTCGTCGATTCGCGCGAGTCGCGCGAGGGCGATTCGATCCGCCGCCGCCGCGAGTGCCTGCGCTGCGAGCGGCGGTTTACGTCCTACGAGCGCATCGACGAAATCCCCTACATGGTCGTCAAGAAGGACGGCCGGCGCGAGCCCTTCGACCGGAACAAGGTCATGGCGGGACTGCTCCGCGCCTGCGAGAAGCGCCCCATCCCGGCGACGAAGCTCGACAGCATCGTCAACGCCGTCGAGAAGTACGTGCAGGAGTCGCCCGAGCGCGAGCGCCCGACGACGAAGGTCGGCGAGATGATCATGCGGCGGCTGAAGGAACTCGACAAGGTCGCCTACGTCCGCTTCGCCTCCGTCTATCTGGAGTTCGAGGACGTGACCGAGTTCATGAAGGAGCTGAAGACGCTTGTCCGCAAGCGCGACGGCGCGTCTGCGCGTAAATGAAGAGGACGATTCACGCGGCGATTTTCGATCGGGGCGAGCTGGAACGCCTGCGCGCGCGTGTGGGCCGTCTGTTCGTGGCCTTGCAGGAGGCTTCGGAGATGGCCGCGGGCGAGGCGGGCGCCGCGTGGCTGCCCGCGGTGGACGTGTGCGAGTCCGAGGCGTGCGTGACGGTGACGGTCGAGCTGCCCGGCGTACGCGCAGAGCAGGTCGAGGTCGCGCTGACGAATGAGGAGCTGCGCGTCCGCGGTCGCAAGCGCAAGGGCGCACCCCGCGGCGTCATCTCGCATCTATGCTCCGAGCGCAGCTTCGGCCAGTTCGCGCGCGCCATCCCTTTGCGCTGGCCGGTGCGCAGGGACGGGGCCACGGCCGAGCTGAAAGACGGTGTGCTTACCGTCCGGCTCCCCAAGCTCGAAGACCGCCGCGGCGTCGAGCACAGAATTGAGGTGAAGGAGAACGATGAAGTATGAACGCTGAATGATGAACTGAAGACAGTCGGTTTTACAGTTCATAGTTCAGCGCTCATACTTCATCGTTAATTATTATGCCCCAGATTTCAAACATAGCCGATTCGATTGAGGCGGTGGACGCGGGCGAGCAGCAGTTGCAGATACCCGAACACTTGCCGGTGCTACCGCTCCGGGACATCGTCATCTACCCGTTCATGATCGTGCCGCTCTTCGTCTCGCGCGAGAAGTCGATTCGCGCGGTGGACGAGGCGCTGGGCGAGAACCGCATGATCTTTCTCGTCTCGCAGCGCGACCTCGACAAGGAGGAGCCGGCGGGCGAAGACCTCTACACGACGGGCACGGTGGCCGTCATCATGCGCATGCTCAAGCTCCCCGACGGGCGCATCCGCATCCTCGTGCAGGGCCTTGCGCGCGCGCGCGTCGAGGAGCTTGCGGACGCGGGCGAGTACCTGAAGGCGCGCCTCACGGCGATGCACGAGACGGGGGGCACGGCCGAGCGCTCGCTCGAAGTCGAGGCGCTGGTGCGCAACGTCCGCGCGTCGATGGAGCGCGCGACGAACCTCGGCAAGAACATCTCGCCCGAGGTGATGGCTATCGTCGCCGGGCTCGACGACGCCGGGCGGCTCGCCGACCTCGCCGCCTCGAACCTCGAACTCAAAGTCGAGGACGCGCAGTCTGTTCTCGACATCGCCGACACGACCGTGCGGCTGCGGCGCGTGAACGAGCTTTTGAACAAGGAGATTGAAGTCCTCACCGTTCAGCAGGAGATCAACACGCAGGCGCGCGCCGACATCGACCGCTCGCAACGCGAGTTCTTCCTGCGCCAGCAGTTGAAAGCCATTCAGACCGAGCTGGGCGAGGGCAACGAGTTGGCGGAGGAGATCGCGCAGTTCCGCGAGAAGATCGAGATCGCCGACATGCCGAAGCACGCCGAGGAGGAGGCGCTCCGGCAGTTGAAGAAGCTTGAGCGCATGCACCCGGACGCGGCCGAGACGGCGACGCTGCGCAATTGGATGGAGATTATGACCGACCTGCCGTGGTCGAAGGCTTCGGTCGATAACCTCGATCTGATTCTGGCGCAGCAGATTCTCGACGAAGACCACTACGGCCTTGAGAAGGTCAAGGAGCGCATCGTCGAGGCGCTGGCCGTGCGGAAGCTGAAGGAGAAGCCGAAGGGCTCGATCCTCTGTCTCGTCGGCCCGCCGGGCGTCGGCAAGACTTCCTTGGGCCGATCGATTGCGCGCGCGCTCGACCGCAAGTTCGTGCGGCTTAGTTTAGGAGGATTGCACGACGAGGCCGAGATTCGCGGGCACCGGCGCACGTACGTCGGCGCGATGCCGGGGCGCATCATCTCGGCGTTGCAGCAGGCGGGGACGAACAACCCGCTCATCATGCTTGATGAAATTGATAAGGTCGGGGCGGACTTCCGCGGCGACCCTTCGTCCGCGCTCCTCGAAGTGCTCGACCCCGAGCAGAACAATAGTTTCCGCGACAACTACCTCGGCGTCACCTTCGACCTTTCGAACGTGATGTTCATGACGACGGCCAACATCCTCGACACCGTCCAGCCCGCGCTGCGCGACCGCATGGAGGTCATCCGGCTGGCCGGCTACACCGAGGAGGAGAAGTTGGAGATCGCGCGCCGCCACCTCCTGCCCAAACAGATTGAGGAGAACGGCATCACGGCGAAGAACGTGCAAATCTCGAAGAAGGCTTTGTCGGCCGTCGTCCAGCAGTACACGCAGGAGGCGGGCCTGCGCCAGCTCGAACGCGAGATCGGCCGCATCTGCCGCAAGGTCGCGCGGCGCATCGCGGAAGGGAAGTCCGAGGCCGTCCGTGTCACGCCCAAGAACCTCCACGAGTACCTCGGGCCGCCGAAGTCTTTCCCCGAGGAGGCGCTGCGCAAAGACCAGGTCGGCGTCGCCACGGGGCTCGCGTGGACGGCCGTCGGCGGCGACGTGCTCTTCATCGAGGCGTTGCGGATGAAAGGGAAGGGGCAACTCGTCCTCACCGGCCAACTCGGCGAGGTGATGCGCGAGTCCGCGCAGGCCGCGTACTCCTACGCCAAGTCGCGCGCCAAGGAACTCGAAATCCCAGAGGACGACTTCGAGAAGTACGACATGCACATACACATCCCCGAGGGCGCCATCCCGAAGGACGGCCCCTCGGCCGGAATCACCTTGGCGACGGCGATGGTCTCGTCGCTCTCGCAGCGCGCCGTCCGCAAGGACGTGGCGATGACGGGCGAGATAACCCTGCGCGGGAACGTTCTGCCGGTCGGCGGCGTCAAGGAGAAGGTTCTGGCGGCGCGCCGCGCGCGCGTGACGAAGGTCATCCTCCCGCACCTCAACCGGCGCGACATGGAGGAGCTGCCGAAGGAGCTTTTCGGCGAGATGACTTTCATCTTCGTCGAGAACGTCCGCGAGGTCTTCCGAGAGGCTTTGAAGGAGAAGTCGCCGGCCGCTGCGGCGCCCGTCCCGCGCCCGCCGCGACTGCCGCAGGCCGCCGCGCCGAGGGTCTGAGTCGGGTTTAGAAGGCGTTTAGAGGCCGGTTAATTTGACCGATTCCGAAAGGGCGCCTGCCCGGCCCCATTTTAAGCTCCAGTAAAGCTTGAGACGGGGCCGGGCAGATCGCTTTTTAGCCTCCGTTTAGAGCCTTCAAGGGCGTCGGCGGGCGCAACCCGAGGGGCGTCCGGGGCATCTTAAAGTTCCCCCGCGGCGAAGCGAAAGAATACAGGAAACCAGGGTCGTTTCGCCTTTTATTTGCATAGAGATGCAGGCGTAAGGGTTGATTCTTTGGTGAGGGCTGTGGTACCCTCCCGGCGGTTTTGAGGGTTCTGCTCTCCGCCAACGGAGGCCCATCGAAGCAGAGCCGTTTCCTTCATCGAAGGGTTTATCATTCTGGAACTTTAGTGGATGCCGCTCGTGCGACCCCTTGCCACGGTCGCCATCGTGGATTCGCTTTTATATCGCAGAGGAGATCGACGATTGAATAACACGAGCCTCCCCCGCCGTTTCGCCAACGCCGCGCTGCTGTCGGCGTTGCTGCTTCCTTCCGTCTCGCTTCAGGCCCAAGTACCCCAGCAATCATACCTCCGCAACACGCCGAGCGAGATCGAGCGCGAAGACCCGCGCGTCTCCAAGATCATCGAGGACGCCGAGAGCCACTTCAAGAAGGGCAAGCTCAACCTCGACGACCACAAGCGCCAGGCCGCACGCGAGGAGTTCGACAAGGCCGTCGATGTCGTGCTTGAGGCCGGCATGGACGTGCGCTCGAACCCGCGCCTGAACCGCTACTACGTCGAACTGGTCGAGCGCGTCTACCGCGAGGAGGTGCCGCAGAACGTTCCCGCGGCGCGCCCGGCGGCGAACGGCGCAACGTTCCAGACGGTCGCGCAGACGGACGCGCAGCAGACGGCCGCGCCCGTCGAGGTCGGCTTCGTCGATCAGAAGTTCGAGCCGTCGCCGCTCGACGACCTGCGCACGCTCGAACTCGACAAGAAGGAGACGGACGTTACGGCCGACGACGTGGCGAAGCTTGAGAACGAGATCAAGAACACGCTCGACTTCAGCTTCACGCCGCACCCGCTCGTCCAGGGCTTCATCAACTACTACCAGGGACGCGGCCGCGCCACGATGGAGACCGGCCTGCGCCGCTCCGGCCAGTACATGACGATGGCGCGCAAGATCTTCCGCGAGGAGGGCGTGCCCGAGGACATCGTCTGGCTCGGACAGGTCGAGAGCGCTTGGCGCCCGACCGCGCGCTCCTGGGCCGCGGCTTCCGGCCTGTGGCAGTTCATCCCCGGTACCGGCTCGCGCTTCGGCCTGCGCCAGACGGCTTACGTTGACGAGCGCAACAGCTTCGAGAAGGCGACGCGCGCCTCGGCCCGCTACCTGAAGTGGCTGCACGACCGCTTCGGCAACTGGGAACTGGCGATGGGCGCCTACAACACGGGCGAAGGCAACATCGACCGCGCCATCTCGCGCGCGAGCCAGAGGGACTTCTGGGCCATCTACCCCTACATCGCGCAGGAGACGCGCAACTACGTGCCGAACATCCTCGCGGTCATCCTGATCGCGAAGAACCCTGAGAAGTACGGCTTCCGCAACGTCCAGAAGATGACGCCGCTCGCCTACGACACGGTGAGCGTGCCCTCTGCGACGAGCCTCCAACTGGTCGCGGCGCTGACCGACACGAGCGTTGACAACATCCGCAGCCTCAACCCCGAGCTTCGCCGCGACTCGACGCCGCCGGGCGAGCCCTTCCTGCTCCGCGTCCCGCCGAAGCGCGGGCACCAGATGGTCGCGCTGCTCAAGCGCATCCCGGTCGACCGCCGCACGCAGATGGCGCGCGTCGTCCAGGCCGCGCCGGGCGAGAACTGGGACGCCGTCGCCTCGCGCGCGGGCGTGAGTGCCGCCTCGCTCCAGCAGTGGAACGCGGGCGTTGACCTCGCCAAGGGCGGCACGCTCATCGTCCCGTCGGGCGGTCGCGTGGTGCAGACCTTGAAGAACTACGAGCGGCCGAACAGCGCCGCCGCGCCGGCCGGCACTGGCCTCGTGAGCTACACGGCCAAGGGCGGCGAGACCATCGCGCAGGTCGCGGCGCGCTACGGCGCCTCGGTGGCCGAGGTGGCAAAGATTAACGGCGTGACGGCCGACGAGCCGCTCGCGCGCGGCCGCCAGATCCGCGTGCCGCAGGGCAATACGGCCGCCCCGGCCGCCCCCGCGCGCCGCCGATAAAAAGTAGGAACTATGAACGCTGAACGCTGAACTGAAAGACAACGGGTCTTCGGTTCAGCGTTCAGCGTTTATAGTTCCTCGTTAACAACTACGGCGCCCGCCAGCGCCTCACGCGACGCACACGCTGGCACGCCTATGCTCTTCCGCACACAGTCCGCCGCCGTCTACGGCATCGACGCAGACCTCGTAGACATCGAGGTTGACCTGACGCCCGCGCGGGGCGAGTCGGACTTCAACCCTTCCGTCACCATCGTCGGCCTGCCCGACCTCGCCGTGCGCGAGTCGCGCGCGCGCATCCGCGCCGCCGTCAACAACAGCGCCTTCTTCTTCCCCTTCCACAAGACGACGATCAACCTCGCGCCCGCGGACGTGCGCAAAGAGGGCGCGAGCTTCGACCTCCCCATCGCGCTCGGCGTCCTCGGCGCCAACGGCGATTTGGGTTCCGCCGAAGGGCTGACCGACGTGCTCTCGGTCGGAGAGTTGTCGCTCGACGGCCGCGTGCGCCCCGTGCGCGGCGCGCTGCCGATAGCTCTGCGCGCGCGCGACGCCGGAATCAAGAGCCTCCTCCTCCCCGAGGAGAACGCGACCGAGGCCGCGGTCGTCAAAGGCGTTGACGTGTACGCCGCGGGCACGCTGCGCGCGGCCGTCGAGCTGGTCGGCGCTTTGCGCGCGGGGACGGCGCCGCCGCCGTTGCGCGCGGAGGAGTCGGAACTGCTCACGAATGACAACTCGTACGACGTTGACTTCCGAGAGGTGCGCGGCCAGCAGGCCGTCAAGCGCGCGCTCGAAGTCGCCTCGGCGGGCTCACATAACATTCTGCTGATCGGGCCGCCGGGCTCGGGCAAGACGATGCTGGCGAAGCGGCTGCCGACGATCCTCCCTCCCCTTGAGTTTGAGGCGGCGCTTGAACTGACGAAGATTCACTCGGTGGCGGGCCTGACGAACCGCACGGGGCTCGTTACATGTCGCCCCTTCCGTGCCCCGCACCACACGATCAGCGACGCGGGGCTCGTCGGCGGTGGCGCCGTCCCGCGCCCGGGCGAAGTCTCGCTCGCGCACCACGGCGTCCTCTTCCTTGACGAGCTGCCCGAGTTCGACCGCTCCGTTTTGGAAGTACTGCGACAGCCGCTCGAAGATCGCCGCGTGACGATCAGCCGCGCCGCGATGACGTTGACCTTCCCGGCCTCCTTCATGCTCGCGGCCGCGATGAACCCGTGCCCGTGCGGTTTCTGGAACGACCCCGTGCGCGAGTGCCGCTGCACGCCCGCGCAGATTCAGCGCTACGTCGGCCGCGTGTCGGGGCCGCTCCTCGACCGCATCGACATACACATTGACGTGCCCGCCGTGCGTTTCAAAGAGCTTTCCGACCGCGGCGCGCCCGAGGGCGAGGGCTCCGCGGACATCCGCGCGCGCGTGCTCGCGGCCCGGGGCCGTCAGGCCGAACGCTTCAAGGGGAGCCGTGTCTTCTCCAACGCGCAGATGACGCCGCGCCTCATCCGCCGCCACTGTCGCCTCGACCTCGAAGGTGAGCAACTGCTCGAACAGGCCATGACCCGCCAGGGCCTCTCCGCGCGCGCCTACGACCGGATACTTAAAGTCGGCCGCACCATCGCCGACCTCGAAGCCTCCGAAGACATCCTCTCCAAGCACGTCGGCGAGGCCGTCGGCTACCGCTCGCTCGACCGCACCTACTGGGTCTGAGTCGCGCGGGCTTTACGGATTGCCCGCGCGCCCATGTATATTGGGCCGCGATGCGGCAGGAGATACGTGAGCCGGCAAAGAGGCTTTGGGACTACCACCACATGAACCACCGCTTGGAGAGGTCGGACGTAGTCCTCGTCCTCTGTAGCCACGACACGGCGGTGGCCGAGCGGGGCGCGCAGTTGTATCTGGAAGGGTGGGCGCCGCTGCTCGTCTTCTCGGGCGGGCTCGGCGGTATCACGAAGAACCTTTGGAGCGAGCCGGAGGCCGAACTGTTCGCGTCGATAGCGCGCGAGATGGGCGTGCCCGACTCCGACATCCTCGTCGAGACACGTTCGACCAACACGGGCGAGAACGTCCAGCTCACGCGAGAGCTTCTGGCCGGGCGCGGGCTCGAACCTCAGAGCCTCATCCTCGTGCAGAAGCCTTACATGGAGCGCCGCGCGTACGCCACGTTCAAGAACTATTGGCCCGGGCCGCGCGTCTCCGTCACCTCGCCGCAGGTCTCGTTCGAGGAGTACCTGAAGAGCTACTCCAACCGTGCGCTCACAGAGGACGACGTGGTCGGCATTATGGTCGGCGACCTACAGCGCATCCGGCTCTACCCCGAAAAAGGTTTTCAGATACCGCAGGAGCTTCCCGCGGACGTGTGGGCCGCCTACGAAGAACTCGTCCGCGCGGGGTACGACAAGTATCTGATATAAAGCTCGCATGTCGCGCTTCAAGCTGTCGCTTCTAACGCTGACGCTGCTCCTGTCCCTCTTGAACCCGATTGCTTACGGGCAGGGTTCGAGGAAGACTTGGCCGTTGCAGACGAAGGGTCAGGACGGCCTGCGCGAGCCGCAGGAGCCGGCGACACTTCCTAGGCCCACGTCTGATTTCTCTAAGCCCGTGGCGAAGCCTCCGGGGCCGGACACGCCTGCGCTCGCGCCGAGACGAGATAATGAGTGGGCACTCGCGCGCGGCTGGCGCATGTCGGAAGCGCCGAAGGTGTCGGATGAAGGCGATGCGGTCTCACGTCCCGGTTATCCCGCGGCGGGTTGGCTGCGTGCGACGGTGCCGGGGACGGTCTTGACGACGCTCGTTGACCGCGGCGTCTACCCTGACCCGGACTACGGCCTCAACAACCTCGCCATCCCGGAGACGCTTAACCAGCAGGACTACTGGTATCGGACAGAGTTCACGCCGCCTGCCTCGGCGAAGGGACGGCGCTTCACGATCACTTTCAACGGCGTCAACTACTCGGCCGCGGTCTGGCTCAACGGCCGGCGTTTGGGAGACGTGCGCGGGGCGTTCGTGCGCGGCGAGTTCGACGTGACCGGCGTGCTCGTGCCCGGCAAGACAAACGCGCTCGCGGTGCGCGTCTCGCCGCCGCCGCACCCGGGCGTCCCGCACGAGGAGTCGGTCAAGGCCGGCCCCGGGCCGAACGGCGGCGCGATGTGCCTGGACGGGCCGACCTTCTTCTGCACCGAAGGATGGGACTGGATACCGGGCGTGCGTGACCGCGCGACGGGGCTGTGGCAGGAGGTGACGCTGAAGGCGACGGGCGCGGTGCGCGTCGGCGACGTGCAGGTCGTGACGCGTCTGCCTCTGCCCGACACAACGCGCGCCGCGGTCAACATCGGCGTGCCGCTCGTCAACGAAACGCGCGGCGCGGTCGATGGAGTGCTTGAGGCTTCGTTTGAAGGCGTCAACGTCCGCAAGCGCGTGACGGTCGCGCCGGGGCGGACGGAGGTGACGCTCGCGCCCTCGGACTTTTCGCAGTTGAAGTTGAAGCACCCGCGGCTCTGGTGGCCGAACGGCTACGGGCGGCCGGAGCTTTATCACCTGCGCGTGAGTTTTAAGACCGCCGCGGGCGTGTCGGACGAGAAGCGTCTGCGCTTCGGCGTGCGCGAGCTGAGTTATGAGCTGACGCTGTCGGACGGCGCGGGTCGTGTGCGCCGCGTCGAGTACGACCCCGCGAAGACGCAGGGCGAGCACGTCGTCAACGTCAGCCACGAAGGCATGGTCGAGTCGGCCGAGGGTTGGGTCGCTTCGTTCGTCGAAGGCCGGGAGACTTCCGCTTCGATACGCGCGCTCGCAGACCAGCGCGCTTCGCCGCACCTGGTCGTGCGCGTCAACGGCGTGCGCATCGCGTGCCGCGGGGGCAACTGGGGGTTGGACGACTCGCGCAAGCGCGTCTCGCGCGAGCGTTTGGAGCCGTACTTCCGCCTGCACCGCGAGGCGGGGCTGACGATGATTCGCAACTGGTGCGGGCAGAACACGGAGGAAGCCTTCTACGAGCTGGCCGACGAGTACGGGTTGCTCGTGTGGAACGACTTCTGGCTCTCGACGCAGGACTGGAACCTTGAGCCGTCAGACCCTTCGCTCTTCCTCGCCAACGCGCGCGACGTTGTGTCGCGCTTCCGCAACCACCCTTCCATCGCCGTCTGGTGCGGGCGCAACGAGGGCGTGCCGCCGCCGCGCATCAACAAGGGGCTCGAAGAGCTTCTGCGCGCGCTCGACGGCACGCGCTACTACTCGCCCAACTCGCGCGACGTGAACTTGCAGGGAAGCGGGCCTTGGCACTACGGCGACGCGTTCAAGTTCTTTACGACACGCGGGCGCGGCTTCTCGACCGAACTGGGCCTGCCGTCGCCGCCCTCGGCCGACACGATCCGCGCGATGCTCCCGGCGACAGACCACTGGCCGCCCGACGACGCGTGGGCTTATCACGACTGGCACTTCGGAGGGGGCGGCGACAACAAACACTTCATGGGCGCGATGACGGAGGAGCTGGGCGAGCCTACGAGCCTCGAAGACTTCGAGCGCAAGGCGCAGCTCCTCTCCTACGCGAGCCACCGCGCGATGTTCGAGGGGTTTAATGCACACCTTTGGAACCCGAACACGGGGCGTTTGATGTGGATGACGCACCCGGCGTGGCCGAGCATGGAGTGGCAGATGTACAGCTCCGACTACTCGACGCACGGCGCCTACTTCGGCGTGAAGAAGGCTTGCGAGCCCTTGCACGTTCAGCTCGACCAGCCCGATCTCGACATTACGGTCGTCAACAACACGACGCGCCCTCTCCGCGGCCTGCACCTCCTCACGTACGTCTTGGACGTGAACGGCGTCGGCATCTCCACGAGCGAGCAGACGCTCTCGGCGCCTTCGAACGCGGCCGTCCGCGTCTCGCGCCTCGAACTGCCGAAGGAGGCGAAGCCCGGGGTCGTCTTTGTCAGGCTCGTGCTCACCGACGGCGAGCTGCGCCCACTCTCCGAGAACTTCTACTGGCACGCGGCGCAGAAGTCGGGCTACCGCAAGCTCAACCAAATGCTCGAAGCCCCCCTGGCCTGTCTCGCGGTTATGAAGAAGGAGGCGGGCGCGGCGCGCGTCGAAGTCGAGTTGACGAACTACAGCGAAGGCGTGGCGCTCGCCGCGCAGGTCGTGCTGCGCGACGCCGTGACTAAAGAGCGCGTGCTCCCCGTTTACGCGAGCGACAACTACGTCTCGCTCGTCCCGGGCGAACAGCGGCGCATCACCATCAAAGTGCCGAAGCCGACTCGCGGCATGGAGGTCGAAGTGAAGGGCTGGAACGTGCGCGGCAATTTCGTACCCGTCGTCGCCGCGCGTTGACGCCGGGCGCCGTTTCGTTTAGAAGTGGTCGCCACTGCTGTTAAGTCAACGGCCCGCTCTAAGCTCAATTCAAAGTCAGACAGGCTCGCGGAGGACGGACGGATGCACTCTGGACGCAAGTGGTTTCTCGCGCTGATGTGGTCGTGCCTTGCCTTCTTCCAAAGCGCCTCGGCGCAGACGCGGCCCGATTTGACGAAGGAGCCGACGCTCTACGTCGTCGGCTACGCGCACCTCGACACGCAGTGGCGTTGGGAGTACCCGCAGGTCGTCAACGAGTATCTGCCGAACACGATGCGCGACAACTTCGCGCTCTTCGAGAAGTATCCGAACTACCTCTTCAACTTCACCGGCGCGAACCGCTACCGTCTGATGAAGGAGTACTGGCCCGAGGACTACGCGCGGCTGAAAAGTTACGTGGCCGCAGGGCGCTGGTTCCCCGCGGGCTCCTCGATGGAGGAGGGCGACCCGAACTCCGCGTCGGCCGAAAGTATCGTCCGGCAGATTCTCTACGGCTCGCACTACTTCCGCCGCGAGTTCGGGCGGACGAGCGCCGAGTACATGCTGCCCGACAGCTTCGGCTTCCCCGCCTCGCTCCCCTCCATCCTCGCGCACATGGGATTGAAAGGCTTCTCCACGCAGAAGCTCTACTGGAAGTCCGCGGCGCGCGTCGGCGGCCCGCAGTCTCCTGAACAGACGCCGGACGGCGTACCCTTCAACGTCGGGCAATGGATTGGCCCCGACGGGCGCGGCATCATCGCCGCCTTCAACCCGCGCGACTACACCTCGAACGTGCGCGAGGACTACAGCAAGAGTCCTCCGGCGTCTGCCGCCAATCCCGCGGTCAGCTACACGCCCGTCGATTGGCCGGCGCGCATCCGGCGCAACGGCGAGGTGAGCGGCCTCTTCACGGACTACACGTACTTCGGCACGGGCGACGTGGGCGGCGCGCCGCGCGAGTTCTCTGTGAAGATCGTGGACGCATTGGCCGGGAGGAAGATGATCGTGCTCCCGCCGCCGCCGCCCGTCATTCCTCCGGTCGATGTGGAAGGGACGCCGGTTCAAGTCGGCGACGGCCCCGTCCGCGTGCTCTCGGCGACGGCCGAGCAGATGTTTTTAGACATCAAGCCGGAGCAGACGGCGAGACTGCCGCGCTACAGCGGCGACCTTCTGTTGAGTGACCACTCGGCGGGCTCGACCTCTTCGGAGACGACGCAGAAGCGTTGGAACCGCCGAAACGAGCTGCTGGCCGACGCGGCCGAGCGCGCGTCGGTCGCCGCCGCATGGATGGGCGGTCGGGCATATCCGCAAGCACGTCTCAACGACGCGTGGACGCTCGTGATGGGCGGACAGTTCCACGACATTCTGCCGGGGACGGCCACGCCGAAGGCTTTCGAGTTTTCGTGGAACGACGACGTGATCGCGGCGAACCAGTTCGCGTCTGTGTTGACGAGCGCGACCGAGTCAATCGTCGGCGGGATGGACACGCGGAGTCAGGGCACGCCGGTCGTCGTCTACAACCCCCTGAACGTCGAGCGCGAGGACATGGTCGAGGCCGCGGTCAGATTTGAAGGCGGCGCGCCGAAGGCCGTGCGCGTCATAAATCCGAAAGGGAGCGAAGTGCCCGCACAGGTCGTTGGCGAAGAGGACGGCGCGACGAAAATCCTCTTCCTCGCCGACGTTCCTTCGGTCGGCTATGCCCTCTACGACGTGAAGGCCGCGGACGCGCCGACGCGCTTCAACGACCTTGACCTGAAGGTGAGCGAGTCGTCGCTTGAAAACGCGCGTTATCGCGTCAGCCTTAACGCCGACGGCGACGTGTCGGGCATCTTCGACAAGAGGGTCGGCAAAGAGTTGCTGAGCGCGCCCGCGCGGCTCGCGTTCCAGACCGAGCGGCCGAAGGACTGGCCCGCGTGGAACATGGACTGGGCCGACCAGCAGAAGCCGCCGCGCGGTTACGTCTCGGGGAAGCCTGTGATTCGCGTCGTCGAACGCGGCCCCGTCCGTGTGGCAGTTGAAATAGAACGTGAGAGCGAAGGCTCGAAGTTCGCGCAGATAATCAGACTGTCTGCGGGCGGCGCGGGCGAGCGCGTCGAGTTCGCGAACCGCATTGATTGGAAGTCGGAGGCGGCGGCGCTCAAGGCGACGTTCCCCTTGACGGCCTCGAACCCAAAGGCCACGTACAACTGGGACGTGGGCACCATCGAGCGCGGCAACAACGACGAGCGGAAGTACGAGGTGCCCTCGCACCAGTGGTTCGACCTCACCGACAAGAGCGGCGCGTACGGCGTGACCATCCTCTCCGACTGCAAGTACGGCTCGGACAAGCCGGACGACAACACGCTCCGTCTCACCTTGCTCTTCACGCCGGGGCTGGGGACGGGCAACGGCTGGGAGTTCCACGACCAGACGACGCAGGACTGGGGGCATCACGAGTTCGTCTACGGCCTCGCGGGTCACGCGGGCGACTGGCGCGCGGGGCAGACCGACTGGCAGGCGCAACGCCTCAACCAGCCGCTCATCGCCTTCGAAGACACGCGCCACGCGGGCGCGCTCGGCAAGAGTTTTTCTTTACTCAACGTCAGCAACAGCCGCGTCCGTGTGCTCGCCGTCAAGAAGGCCGAGGAGTCGGACGAGGTCGTCGTTCGCCTCGTCGAACTCGACGGCAAGGCCGCGCCGAATGTTCGTTTGCGCTTCGCCGGGCCGGTCGTGTCCGCGCGCGAGGTGACGGGTCAGGAGCAGCCGCTCGGCGCGGCGCGCGTCGAGAGGGGCGAGCTTGTGACGGACTTCGGCCCTTATCAACTCCGCACCTTCGCGTTGAAGCTCGGGCCGTCGCGCGTGAAGCTGAACGTGCCGCGCTCGCAGCCCGTCGAGATGCCTTACGACCTCGCGGCGACGAGCCCGCACGTCACGAAGGCGACGGCCGACGTGAAGAGCGTCGGCGGCTTCGACGGCGCGGGTCGCAGCCTGCCTTCGGAGATGCTGCCCGGCGAAATCTCTTTCGCGGGCGTCCGCTTCAGACTCGCGCAGGGCGCGGCGAGCGCGCTCGCCGCGCGCGGGCAGACGCTCAAGCTGCCCGCC
>CAXTSK010000070.1:0-14349 GCA_964246655.1 uncultured Pyrinomonadaceae bacterium | reverse complement strand
GCCGGGGTGGCACGCGGGGGGCGGCGGTCTGTCCGGCCCCCCCCCCCGCCGCGGGGCACAGGGCCGGGGTCGGGCGGGGCCTCCAGGGTGACAGGCCCGGCGCCGACGCGAACGAAGAAGGTCAGTATTCCCGGCGCGGCCAGACGTATCTCTCCGCCCATGCCCGTGCGCGCGCCGCGCGAGCCGAGTCCACCTGCCACCGCCTCGAAATTAAAGACGTGAGCGCGCGCGTCCCGCGCCAAGTAGACGCGGCCGCGGCGTATGCCGTCCAGCAACACCGCCTGCGACAGCACGACCGCGGCGACGTGCGTCGTCGGATGCCCGATGGGGTTCTGTGCGCGGTGCGAGTCGCTCGAAGCGACAGCCGTCGGGCGCCGGCCGCGTTGTAGCAGCCCGTCCCACATCTTGAGCGCGGACTCGTCCGTCGCGTCCCATTCGCCGTTCCAGACCTCGACCGCGTCGAACTGTTCGACCGCGTCCCCGTAACTCCAACTACATCCGCCGCACAGGGCGAAAGGGTGATTGATCGAGATGAGCGCGCCGAGCCTGTGCGCGTTGGCGGCGACCGCCGACATCCCCGCCGAGTCGCCGGGCCGCACGCGGAAGTCCACCCATGCTCCCGCGGGCAGTCCCCACGCGTTGGCGTGCCCGCCGTAGGTCGTCACCTCCTCGCCGCGCATGACGAGCGGTCGAAGAGAGCCTTCGTTGGCCGCGTTAACTTCCGCGTGATGGCTCGAAGTGTTGTGGTCTGTGACGAAGATGAAGTCGAGCCCCGCTTCGCGCGCGGCGGCGGCGAGCCCCTGCACCGTCCAGTCGCCGTCGCTGTGCACCGTGTGCATGTGCAGGTCGCCCGCGAACCAGCGAGTCTTACCCGCAAACGCCTCGCGGCCGAGTCTCGTCGGGCGGCTCGACGCGCCCGCCGTGCGGGGCGGCCCGGAAGTGCGACGGCCTGTCCCTATCACTTTCGTCTCGACGGAGACCTTGACCTTCACGTCCACGCCCGCGGGCGCGACCTTGTAGAGGCCGAGGACGACGCGCCAGCGGCCGGCCGGCAGCTCGCCCGCGAGGTAGCCGGGCGTCGCCTCCTCGCGCGTGATAAAGAACTCCGCGCGCCGCCCGCCGCTCCAACCGCGGAAGCCGCGCGGGTCTCCGTCCGTGCCGCCGAAGCGCGCATCGAACACGCCGATGTCAATCGTGTTGGCCCCGCCCTCGCGCGCGTAGTCGTAAGAGACCAAGACGCGCACCGCGCCGCGCGGCACGTCGAAAGGGACGTAGGCGTAACGACTCGCGTCTGCCCTCAACGGCTCGACGTGGATAGTTCGTTCGACCGTTTGAGCGTGCGTATCCTTCAGAGATTGTGCGTTGAGCACGCCGCTCAACGCAGAGACGCAGAGGCACAGAGACACAGCCCGGAGCAGATAACTCAACAAGCCGTGTCTCTGTGCCTCTGTGTCTCTGTGTTGAAATTCTCTCATTGCTGACCTGACATCGAGGGCGGACGTTCGTCGCGCCCCCAGGTGGCGGGCTTCGGCCCCATCCGGAGGACGAGTCGGCCGCCGGCTGCGACCTCTTCGTGCTTGAGCCATGCGCGTTTGAGCGGGCGGCCGTCGAGCGTCGCCGTTTGAACGTAGACGTTCACGGACGAAACGTTCTGCGCTTCTATAACGAAGGCGCGGCCGTTGCCGAGGTCGATGGTCGAGCGCTCGAAGATCGGGCTCGCGACGTAGTAGACCGGCTGGCCCGCGTTCGGGTAGAGCCCGACCGCGCCCCAGACGTACCACGAAGACATCGCGCCGCTGTCGTCGTTGCCGGGCAGTCCGCCGCGACCCGTCTTGTACTCGGTGTCGAGGATGCGGCGGACGCGCTCCTGCGTCCGGTCGGGACGGCCCGCGTGCGTGTAGAGGAAGGCCGCGAGGAAGTTCGGCTCGTTGTTGTGGTTGTAGAGGCCCGGGTTGAAGCCCGCGTCGCGCGTCGGAGGGTTGTTGAAGAAGGCATCGAGCCACCCGACGAACTTCTCGTCCCCGCCGAGCCGGTCGATGAGCCCCCGCGCGTCGTGCGGGACGTAGGTGCCGTAGATGTAGCCGCTTCCTTCATAGAACGGCGCGTCCCAGTAACTAAAATCTTTGTCCGGGTAGAAGTGCGCCGCGGCGAAGGGCGTGAGCCAGCGCCCGTCCTCGAAGCGCGGCCGCGCCGAGCGCGTCTCGTCGCTCCACACGTTCGTCCAGTTCTTCGAACGCTGAAGATACTTCTCACTCTCCGCCGTCTTCCCCAACGCGCGCGCCACCTGCGCGACGCAGAAGTCGTCGTAGGCGTACTCGACCGTGCGCGACGCGGAGCGCGGGTAGTTCATCGAGACGTAGCCGAGCCGCTTGTACTCCGCGAGCGCACGCCCCTCGTAGAGCGGCCGCGCGCTCTCGACCTCCGCGTTCTTGACGAGCGCCGCGTAAGCCTTCGCGTAGTCGATGCCTTTCACGCCCTTCACCAACGCGTCGGCCACGACCACGTCGCCGTTCGAGCCGCCCTGCGTCATCCCGTTCGCGCCCGCGATGCGCGAGTCGGGCATCCAGCCCGTGTGTTCGTACGTGTCCACGAGCGACCGCACCATGTCGCGCTGCCGCTCCGGCTGAATCAAAGTTAGCAGAGGGAAGTGCGTGCGGAACGTGTCCCAGATGGCGTAGAAGTCTTCGTAGTGCGGCTCGTCCGAATCCCACCAAGCGTTCTCGCCCGCGAGGTCGTGCGGCATGTAGTGGCAGTGGAAGAGCGCCGTGTAGAAGATGCGACGCTGCTCTTCGGTTCCACCTTCGACCTTAATCTTCCCGAGCGCGTCCTCCCACGCCGTTTCGGCGCGGCGGCGCACGGCGTCGAAGTCCCAGTCGGGCGTCTCGCGCAGGAGGTTGGCGCGCGCCTTCTCGGGACTGACGAAGGAGACGCCGACTTTCATCAAGACGGTGCGCGTCTCCGTCGTGTCGAACGTCGCGTAGGCGCCGACCTTGCCCTCGTTGGCGGCGGCGGACGTAGAAGGTTCGACGCGCTCGTCGCGCCAGGTGCCGTAGGCCGTGAAGGGGCGGTCGAACTCCGCCGAGAAGTGGATGGTGTAAGGCGACTGGTTCCAGCCGCCGACGAAGTTGCCGCTGCCCTCGATGCGGTTCGGCGCGACGACGCGCACCCAGCAGTCAACGGGTCGCGGGTTCTTCCAGGCGTTTCTGCCCGACTCCGGCTGCACGACGGAACTTGCTTCAATCAACAGGTGCGAGAGCTTCGACGCCGGAAACGTGTAGCGATGAAAGGCGACGAGCCGCGTCGCCGTCAGTTCGGCCTTCACGTCGGGGCGCGTGAGCCGCACCGTGTAGTAGCCGGGCGACGCTGACTCCTCGCTTTTAGGCGAGCCGAGGTTGTCCGTGCGCAGCTTGCCCATGAGCGGCGTCGTCAGGAAGTTGCCGTACTTGCTCGCGCCGCCCGTCCCCGAGACGTGCGTCTGGCTGAAGCCGTGGACGTTCTCGAAAGGGTTGTAGCCCGCGGTCGTCGGACGCTCCGTGTCGGGACTGACATGCACAAACCCGAACGGCACCTGCGCGCCGGGCACGATGTTCCCGCCGTTCTCCGTCCCGACGAAAGGGTCTGCGTAGTCGATCAGCCGCCGTCCCGCCTGCGCGAACGCCGGAGCGGTCTGACACAGCACGAACGCGAGCGCGAGCAGCGCCCGCGCGAAGAAATTCTGTTGTTTCGGGACGAATTTCCTCATTTCCCTCCGCGTCTCTCCGTAAAGCGGCTCGCAACGGCCAAATCTCGACCGTGATGGGCTCGTACGGGTCGCGACAGTGTCAAGATGACATGCGCGTGTACCAATACGGACTTCGACGGCTCCGATACGGAGTCGGCGCAGCCCGTACGGACTTCGACGGCCTCAATACGGAGTTCGGAGGCGTCAAGATGACATGCGCGTGTACTAATATGAACGCCGACTGCTCCGATATGGGGTTGGCGCGGCCCGTACGGGGTTCGACCGTGGAAATCTCGACTCGGACGGCCCCGTACGGGTCTCGACTGTACAAATACGGACGCCGACGACGCGAATCCCGAGTCCGACGGTTCAAATACGGAGTCCGTCAACTCAAATACGAGGTGCGACGGCTCAAATCTCTATTCCAACAACCGACGCCGGGAGCGCGGGGTCGATTACTTGCTCCCTTCGGCCGCGTTCTCTTTGGTGATGAGCTTGATGGGGACGACGAACTCGGGAGTGACCTGTTCGCCTTTGAGGAGCTTGACGGCGTTCTCGACGGCGAGGGCGCCCATCTGCGCGGGCGACTGCGCGACGCTGGCGTCCATTGAGCCCTTCACAATCGCGTCGCGCGCTTCGGACGTGGCGTCGAAGCCGACGACCGCGATCTGGCCCGTCTTCTTCGCGGCGGCGATGGCCTCGACCGCGCCGAGGGCCATCAGGTCGCTGCACGCGAAGACGGCCTGCACGTCCGGGTGCGATTGGAGGATGTTCTGGAAGACGTTGAAGCCCTGGTCACGCTCCCAGTTCGCCGTCTGCGACGCGACGATCTCGACGCCCAGGCTCGCCTTCAACGCCTCGCGAAATCCGCGCAGGCGGGAGTCGCCCGTCTCGTGGCCGGGGATGCCTTCGAGCACGGCGACCTTGCCCTTGCCGCCCAAGCGTTTCGCAAGGAACTCGCCGGCAATCTTGCCGCCCTCGTAGTTGTCCGAGCCGATGAAGGTCGCGACCTTGCCGCCCGACTCGGCCAGAGCTTTGGCGTCCACGCGCGTGTCCACGATGACGACGGGGATGTTCGCGCGGTTGGCCTTGTCAATCGCCGGGACGATCTCGCGCGAGCCGGAGGGCGTGACGCAGAGCGCCGCGACGCGCGTCTGGATAAGGTTCTCGACGATCTGCATCTGCTTCTCCACGTCCACCTCGCGCTCGGCCGCCTGCACGACGAGTTCGACGTTCAGCCTCTTCGCGGCCTCCTCGGCGCCCTTCTGCATCTCGATGAAGAAGGGGTTGTTCGCGGTCTTCATCACGAGGGCGATGCGCTGCCGCCCGCCGCCCGCCTGCTCGCCCCCGCGTTGGCAACTCGTGAAACTAAGGCACAAAGCCGCCAGCAGCAGCAAAACCAGACCCTTCTTCATAAACGTTTCTCCTTTGTCTTATCCCGAGCGCCGCTTCAGCCACATGTCGATGAGCACGGCCGCGATGATGACCGAGCCGATGACAACCTGCTGGATGAAGGAGGAGACGCCGAGGAGGTTGAGGCCGTTGCGCAGCACGGCCATGATGAGCGCGCCGATGAGCGTGCCGACGACGGTGCCCTCGCCGCCGAGCAAGGAAGTCCCGCCGATGACCGTCGCGGCGATGGCGTCCAACTCGTACATCATCCCCGCGATGGGCTGCGCCGAGTTGAGCCGCGCCGTCAGGATCACCGCCGCGAGCCCGCTCAGCATGCCGGAGATGCCGTAGACCGCCGCCTTATAAACACGGACGTTGACGCCCGAGAGCAGCGCGGCCTCTTCGTTGCCGCCGATGGCGTACGTGTAGCGCCCGAGCTTCGTGCGCGTCAGGACGAAGTGCGCGACGACGTAGACGCCGACCATGATGACGACGGACACGGGGATGCCTAAAACCTCACCCGTCGCCAGCGAACGGAACCCTCCGGAGAAGCCGGAGACCGGCCTCCCCTCCGTGAACATCAACGCCGTCCCGCGCGCGACGCTCATCATCCCGAGCGTGGCGATGAAGGGCGGCAGGCGCCCGACGGTGATGAGCGCGCCGTTGACGAGCCCGCAGAAAAGACCCGTGCCCAGCGCGACCGCGAGCGCCAGGGGCAACGGCACGTCCCTGTGCAGCACGTCCGCCATGACGACGCCCGCGAAGGCGAGCACCGAGCCGACCGAGAGGTCAATGCCGCCGGTGATGATGACGAAGGTCATCCCGACGGCGACGATGGCGATGATGGCGGCCTGCTCGGCGACGTTGAGCAGGTTCGAGACCGTCAGGAAGTGCGGCGTCAAGGCCCACAGCACCACGCACAGGCCGAAGAGCCCCGACAGCGTGCCGAGCTGGCGCGCATAGTGCGAGAAGAAGCCGGACGGCAGTTCTATTCCCCGAGCGCGCATTCCAGTATCTTTTCCTGTGTCGCCTCCGCGGCGTCGAACTCGCACGCGACCCGTCCCCCGCGCATGACGAGGATGCGGTCACTCATCCCTAAGATTTCGGGCAGTTCTGAAGAGATCATGATGATGGCGACGCCCGACGCGGCGAGCCGGTTCATCAGTTGATAAATCTCCGCCTTCGCGCCCACGTCCACGCCGCGCGTCGGCTCGTCGAAGATGAAGACCTCCGCCTCCGAGCAGAGCCACTTGGAGAGCACGACCTTCTGCTGGTTGCCGCCGCTTAGATAGACGACCTTCTGTTCGAGACCCGGCGTGCGGATGCGCAGCTCCTTCACGTAGCGCTCGGCCGCGCGCTGCTCGCGCTTCGCATCGACGAAGCCGAAAGCGGTGAACTTGTCCACGCTCGGGAGACAGAGGTTGTCCTTGACTGACAGAGGCAGGACGAGCCCCTGCGCCTTCCTGTCTTCCGTGAGGAAGCCGAGCCCCGCGTTGATGGCCGCGCGCGGCGAGCCGATGCGGCGCGTCTCGCCTTTAATTTTGACCGTGCCGCTTTCGAGTTTATCGAGCCCGAAGATGGCGCGCGCAAGCTCCGTCCGCCCGGCGCCGAGGAGGCCCGCGATGCCGAGCACTTCGCCTTGATGAAGCGAGAAGCTCACGTCTCTGAGGCCGCCGCGCGTCGTCAAGCCTTCGACTCTTAAGACCTCCGCGCCGCGCTCGGCGTGCTCCTTCGGGAAGAGTTCGGTCAGGTCGCGGTTGACCATGAGGCGTATCAACTCGAACTTGTTCGTCCCGCGCACGTCGAAGGTGCCGACCGAGCGGCCGTCGCGCAGCACCGTGACGCGGTCGCCGATCTCGAACAGCTCCTCCATCCGGTGCGAGATGTAGACGACGGAGACGCCCTTCTGGTTGAGCCCGCGGATGGCGGCGAAGAGTTCTTTAATCTCGTGCTCGGTGAGCGCGGCCGTCGGCTCGTCCATGATGAGGACGCGCGCGTCGAGGCTGAGCGCCTTGGCAACTTCGACCATCTGCTGCTCCGCGACCCTTAAACCCTTCACCGGCCTGCGCGGGTCGAGGCTCAGGCCGAGGCCGCTCAAGACCTCCGCAGCCTTCCGGTTGACGGCGCGGCGGTCGATGAGGCCGGGCAGGCGCATCGGCTCGCGGCCGAGGAAGATGTTCTCGCCGACGGAGAGGTGCGGGACGAGGTTGAACTCCTGATAGATGGTCGAGATGCCTAAGCCTTGCGCGTGCGCGGGGTTTTTTATCTCGATCTCCGCGCCGTCGAGCGTGATGCGGCCGGCGGTCTTCTGATAAGCGCCGCTCAGGATTTTCATGAGCGTGGACTTGCCCGCGCCGTTCTCGCCGAGCAGGATGTGTACCTCGCCCCGGCGCAGCGCGAAGTCCACCCCGTCCAGCGCCACGACGCCGGGGAAGGTCTTCCTGATCTCTCGCATCTCCAGGACGGGCGCTTCAGTCATCTCAGGTAAGGTACGAACGTGAGCCAGTCAGGTCAGTACCACCCGCTACCGCGGGTGGTACTGACCCAGTCACGGGCGTACCCAGTTGCAGATTAGAGGGCTGAAAATATTCAGAACGCGACGGAAGAAACCGCTCGACAAGCGGAAGGATAGTGCAGTTAAATGGCTGCCCTGTCAACACCTATTTCCGCCGCAGGAACCCTTTAAAGATGATGACCAAGCCCACGCCTAAGCGGAGCGCCTGCACGGCCGCGCTCGTCACCGTTTGTCTTATTCTTAATTTATTCGGCACGACAAACGCTTCCGCCGCCGAGCCCATCGACGAGGTCAACGTGATGATCGGGACGACCGGCCCGAGCGTCTACGACTACGGCGGGATGATCCCGGGCGTCACCGTCCCCTTCGGCATGACCCACTGGACGGCGCGGACGCGCGAGAACAAGATCAGCGTCTACTCCTACAACCACCAGGACACGACCATCCGCGGCTTCATCGGCACGCACCAGCCGGCCATCTGGATGGGCGACTACGGTCAGGTCAGCCTCATGCCGTTCAGCGGCGAGCTGAAGACGCCCGAGCCCACTCTGCCGTTCAGACATGAAGACGAGACCGCCGCGCCCAACTACTACTCCGTCAAGATGGGCGAGCCCGGGCGGCAGATAAGCGCGGAACTGTCGGCGACGGCGCGCGCGGGCTTCCTCCGCTTCAAGTTCCCCGCGTCGGACGCGTCGCACGTCGTCGTCACCGCGTGCAAGTCCGAGTCGGAGGGCGTCGAAGGGTTCGTGCAGGTCAATGCGGCGGCGCGCGAAATCACGGGCTACAACCCTGATCGCATGTCGGCGCACCTCGGCCCGCCGCTCCCGAACTTCAAGGGCTATTTCGTTATTCAATTCGACAAGCCCTTCGCCTCTGCGGGGGCTTGGGAGAAGGGAGAGATTCACGCCGGTCGCACAGAGCAGTCCGGCAAACACGTCGGCGCTTACGCCAGGTTCAAGACGACGGAGGGCGAGGTCGTTAACGTCAAGGTCGGCACCTCCTTCATCAGCTTGGAGCAGGCCCGGGATAATTTAAGAAGAGAGATTCCCGCGTGGGACTTCGAGCGCGTGAAGTCGGACGGGCGGAGGGTTTGGAACGAGGCGCTGGGCAAGATCGTCGTCGAGGGCGGGTCGCGCGACGAGCGCGTCAACTTCTACACGGCGATGTACCACTCTCTGCTCTTCCCGCGCACCTTCTCCGAGTACGGACGCTACTACTCCGCCTTCGACGACCGCGTTCACGAAGGCGTCTCCTACAACGACTACTCGCTCTGGGACACCTTCCGCGCCGAGCACCCTCTGTTGATTTTGATAGAGCCCGAGCGCGTGCCGGGCATGATCACGTCGCTCTTGCAGATGTACGAGGAGGGCGGCTGGATGCCGATGTGGCCCAACCCGACCTACAGCGGCATCATGATCGGCACGCACGCCGACAGCGTCATCGCCGACGCCTACGTCAAAGGCATCCGCGGCTTCGACCTGAAGAAGGCTTACGAGGCGACGCGCAAGAACGCGTTCACCCCGCCCGACGGCGACACGAAGACGCGCTGGCTCGACCGCGCGCCGTGGACGGCGTTCGAGGCGCGCGGGGGCTTAACGTACTACATGCAGCTCGGTTACGTCCCGCAGGACAAGACGGACGAGTCGGTCTCGCGCACGTTGGAGTTCGCCTACGACGACTTCTGCGTCGCGCAGCTCGCGAAGGCCGCGGGAAGGATGGACGACTACGCCGTCCTGTCGAAGAGGGCGAAGAACTATCGCAACCTCTACGACCCTTCGAAGGGCTTCATGCGGCCGCGTCTGGCGGACGGCCGCTGGGACGACGAGAGCTGGAACTCGAAAGAGGAGCGGATGCCCGGGTTCACCGAGGGCGGCCCTTGGACGTACCTCTTCTGCGTGATGCAGGACGTGCCCGGCATGGTCGAGCTGGTGGGCGGGCGCGAGGCTTTCGCCGCGAAGCTCGAAGAGAATTTTGCGGGCGGGCACTACCGGCACGACAACGAGCCGGGCCACCACTACACGTACCTCTTCGACTACGTCGGCCGACCGTGGCGCACGCAGGAGCTTGTCCGCGAGACGATGCGGACGAAGTACCGGAACGCGCCCGACGGCTTAAGCGGCAACGACGACTGTGGCCAGATGTCGGCTTGGTACATCTTCAGCGCGATGGGCTTCTATCCCGTCACGCCGGGCAGCACGGTCTATGCTTTAGGCAGCCCGCTCTTCGACAAGGCCACCATCAAGCTGCAAGGGCCTTACAGGAAAGGCCCTTTCACCGTCATCGCCAGAAACCAGTCGCCCGAGAACAAGTACGTCCAGTCGGCCACGCTCGACGGGCGCCCGCTCCGCGAGCCCTTCATCGAACACGCCGACATCGCCAACGGCTCGACCCTCGTGTTTGTCATGGGGCCGCGTCCGAACAAGTCGTGGGGCAAGGAAAAATAGACAGTAGACAATAGGAAGAGAAAGCGGCGCGCCCGGCCCGAAGGCTGAGACGCGCCGCCTCTGTTTTTCTACTGACTACTGACTCAGTATCCGTTCCAGCCGTCGCGGTAGCCGTTCTCGAAGCCCTGGCGGAAGAAACGCTGGTAGAGAGCCTTGTTGCCGAGGCGCGAGCTGTAGTCCTCGGTCGCCTTGCGGTAGGCGCTCTCGTCCGTGTACTCGAAGCGCTCGTTGCGCTGGCGGTCACGGCGACCCTCCTTGATGCCGTTGTTGTAGCCGGCGTTCAGCGCCGTCTGGCGGAGCTGCTGTGAGCCGCCCCAGCCGCCGTACTCGCCCCAGTCGCGGCCGCGCCGCTCCTCGCGCCTCTCCTGCCTCTCATCGCGGCGGTCGTCACGCTGCTCCTGGCGGCGGTCGCGTCTCTGGTCGTCGCGCCAGGTCTGCGCGTTGACCTCGGCCACCGGGGCCAGCATCAACAGTCCGAGCGCCAGCATCGACGCGCGTTTCTTCAAGCTCTCACGATTGCTTCTCATCTTAAATAAACCCCCTCAGGTTTTCGTCCGACTTCGCTCGACACCTTGTCGGCGAAGCGGCTCTTGTCGTCGGGAGTAGTAACAACCGCCGTGCCACGCGGCGCAAGGCCGATAAATCAGGAAAAGCACGGCCTGTTTGTTCGACGGTGTCTGCGCTCTGCACGATAAGGTGTCTCGTCTCACCACAACGGTGAACTGCGTGAGTACGTTCGGACTGACATTTACAAAACTTTACTCGCACGTCTCTTCATCTTCAATCTCCCGGGCCGGGCTCGGCGTGTGCGGCGCCGAAGACAAAGACGCGGACTCTTAACGTGTGGACGAAAGGCGCGTCGTCAAGAATCGCGCGAGGCAGAGCGCGAAGCCGACGAGCGCGACGTAGGGGAGCGAGTGCGCGAGTGCGAGCAGCGCGAAGAAGAGGAGGATTGCGCCGCCGACGAAGCCCGCCCGTAAGTTCTCGCGCGCGCCTGCGACGCGGCAGGCGACGAGCGCGGTCAGGAACCAGCCGGCGAAGTTGACGAGGGGGACGCCGTAGTAGCTCCCCGCCTCTTCCCACTTCCAGTAGCCGAGCCGGTTCGCCGCGAGCGGGTCGATGACGAGGTCGGTCGCCGTCGTCAGAAGCGCCGCGAACACGACCGCCTTCCATCCATGAAGCCGCAGCCTTCCCGCCGCGTCTGTCGCGAACGCGATGAGAACCATCCACGCCGCCCCCATCACGACGGGCACGCCGAGCGTCTGCGGCTGTAGCGCTCCCGTGTACACGTAACGGCCGAAGGGGACTCCGAAGCGCACGCCGACCGCCTCGAACGCGAACCCGAGCAGCGCGACGCACGCGAGCGATAGAGCGCCCCGCCTTGTTCTTTCTCCGAGCAGCACGGCGAGCGCGGCGGTCAGAAGGAAGAGCGAGGCGAGCCGTCCGGCGTCTTCGCGCTCGACCCCGAGCCACGCGCTCGCGACGCCGCCGACCCAGAGGACGGCGAAGACCGCGAGCGTCGTCCACAGCGCCGCGCGCCGCAGGCCGTGCAGCGCGCGGGGCACGACGGCCGCGCTCGTCGTTGTCGCGCTCAACGCTCGTGCCTCCCGATTAATTCCGTCGTTATCTTCGCGGAGAGCAGGACGGTGGGCGTGCCGCCGCCGGGGTGGCTACTGCCGCCGACGTGGTAGAGCCCGCGGACGCGCGGGTGTCTGTTCGGCGGGCGCAGGAACGCGCGCCGCCAGCCGTGCGAGTGCGTGCCGTAGATGGCGCCGCCCGGGCTCAGGTAGTCGCGCGCGAAGCGCCCGGGCGTCCACACGTCGTCGACGACCGTGTCGCTCTCGATGTCGGGAAAGCCCCCCTTCGACAGACGCTCGAAGACGCGCGCTCTTGCTTCATTGATTTGATGTTCATCCCACGGGCCATCGACGGCGGGCGCGTTCGCCATGACGAAGAGCGTCTCGCAGCCCTCGGGCGCGGTCGTCGAGTCTGTGCGGCTCGGCGCGCAGACGTAGACGGTCGGATCAAGGGGGAAGCGCCGCTCGTCGAAGAGCTGAGAGAACTCGGCGCGGTAGTCTTCGGAGAAGTAGACGGTGTGATGTTTCAGCCCTTCGAGCTTTCGTTTAAGTCCGAGCAGCAGCACGAAGCCGGAGAGCGACCTCTCAGACTGAGCTTGCCTTCCGTTCCCCTCGCCGAGCAGTTCGTTCGTCAACGCCGCGTCGCCGTTCATCACGACCACGTCCGCCGCGAGCCCCGTCCCGTCCGCGAGCCGCACGCCGCGCACACGCCCGCCGTCGTGCTCGATGGCGCGGACGCGCGCGTCCGTATGAAGGCTCACGCCGAGCCCGCGCGCCAGTTCGACCAAACTTTCCACGATGCGGTAGAGCCCGCCCTCGACGTGCCAGCCGCCGTACGCGTACTCGATGAAAGGAATGACGGCGAGCGTCGCGGGCGTGCGGTAGGGCGACGAGCCGACGTAGGTCGGATAGCGCTCGAACATCTGGCGCAGGTGCGGGCTGCGGAAGTGTGCGGCGACAGTCGAATGATAGTCGCCCCACGCGCGGCGCAGGGGAAATTGTTTGAGCGCCTTCAGCGAGCGCAGGTCGGGCGGCGAGAGCGGCGCGCGCCGGAGAAATGTCTCGCGCGAGAGCGCGAACAGACGCGCGCCGAGGCGCATGAACCTCAGGAAGCCCTCGCAGTCGCGCGGCTCAAGCTGCCGCACGGTCTTGAGCCATTCCGGCAGCGAGGTCGTGTAAGTGAAGCGCGTGCCGTCGGCGAAAACGTGGTCGGCGAGCGGGCGCACCTGCGTGAGCGTGACGTGACGCGAGAGGGAACTGCCGGCGGCTTCGAACAACTCCTCGAAGACCCAGGGCATCGTGAGGAGCGAAGGCCCCGTGTCGAAGCGGAAGCCCTCGCGCTCGAACGTGTTCATCTTCCCGCCGAGGCGCGGGCCTTGCTCGCAGACCTCGACGCGCCAGCCCGTCGCGGCGAGTCGCACGGCGGTCGCCAGGCCACCGAGCCCGCCGCCGATGACGACCGCACGACTCAACGCTTCCAACTGTACGTGTTCCTCTCGAAGTACTCCGCGGCGCCCTCGGGCCTGACCTCCTTCTTGATCGTGAAGGTCGAGCGGTCGAGCGTGTAAGTGAAGCGGAACAGGGCATCCTTATCGTTGTCCCTGCCCCGCTTCATCGTCACGAGCCTGAACCCGCCATCGTCCAGGCCCGTTCTCTCGACGACCTTCTCGCCGTCGAAGACCGCGCCGCCCTCCTCGACCTTCAACATCTGCTTGCCGTTCGCCTTCGGCTCGTCGGGGTACTCGTACTCGAAGACCCAGGACGGTTCGTCACCCGCCGTCTGCGTCACGGTCAGGTTCGAAGGGATGGAGACGCGCTTGTTCGAGCGGTAGTCGAGATACGTCAGAGTCCCAGTCCAGCGCGCGCCCGTCAGTTTCATTAAGTCCTCCGCCGAAACCTTCGGCGACTGCGGCGGGGCTAAGGTTGTTAAGAACGATGCGATGAGGAGGACGAACACGAACACTTTCATTCTTTTGCTCCTTCCGTCTGTAAATGGGTTTGGGCTTCGACTCCCGCGCGATAGCGACGCCCCTTCCACTCGACGCCGCGCCCCGACCTGCAACCGAGCCACGACGCGAGTCCGAGCGCGACGAGCAGCGCCTCGCCCAGAGGGTGCAGCGCGGCCGACCACCACGGATGCCCGAACCTCAACGCGAGCGCCACGCGCGCCGCTAGCACGCACACGGCCGCCCAAACGAACGGCCACGTCCAAGACCAACGCAACGCGAGCGGCGCGAGCGCGAACGGCAGCAGGCAGACGAAGAGGTGGAGCGCGACGAACGCCCAGAACGTGCGCGCCGTGCGGAAGGCCGGGAAGAAGTTCTTGCGAAAGCCCATCCAGATTTCCGCGAGCGTTCGGTACATCCGCACCGCGACGACCTTGCGCCCGTCGAGGCACAAGCCCCGCTGCCCGCGCGCGCGCCAGATTTGCGCGAGCCTCACGTCCTCGAACAACTCACCGCGCACCGCGGCGTGTCCGCCGACCGCCTCGTACGCGTCGCGCCGCGCGAGCACGCACGACCCGTGCGCGAGCCCGAGCGACACATCATCACGCCGGAGCGCCAGCGGCGCCGGGTAGAGCGTGAAAACGACGAAGTTCAAGAGCGGCATCAGCGCGCCCTCCCAGAAGCCTCGCGTCGAGAGCCGCGGCCAGCAGGAGAGCAGCGTCACGCCGCGCGCCAACGCCTCGCCGACGATGAC
>CAXTSK010000069.1:0-14357 GCA_964246655.1 uncultured Pyrinomonadaceae bacterium | reverse complement strand
TTCACCGCAACAATTTACCAGAGCACCATACTGCTATTTTGGGCGAAACTTAGGTCTTTCAATGAATCTTCTGATAGTACTCGCCCGTCGTTGACGCTCTCGACGCAATGCTCACAGATTATACGCCTGCGTGGTCTCCTTAGACATTTTAAAGTCGTCTACTTCGACGCAATCAGACCGTCCAGATTTGCCAAATAGTCGGCCTGCATTTTACCTTCCCGCACGGACGCTAATAGTCTACTTTAAGCTCTGATTCGTCGTTCAAGTCCTTCTTTAACTGTCGGCGCGACGACAAATTTAATGTATTTCTTGAAAGATGCCGTCTCTATTTTGCTCCTCGCCCTTCCAGGGCTTTCGCACCAAGACATCTATTGACTCCCGCTTCGAGATCAATACAGAAGATGCTTCTGACGCACCCCTTCAAACTCTAACAATTCTGCATGCCAGGAGCGCTCTAAATCCTCCAGAGAATCCCCCCTCTCAATTGAGATTCGTAGACGGTCTGTGCCGGATATCACGTCGAAAGGGTTCTTGTCGAAAACGTATTCGTACGGCGACTCCTTCCAACGAAAATCATCACCGTAAAGGTCATAAAGGGTCTTCACGACTGCCAGACCTGTGACGACCGGCCGTAGTTCAAGCCGTTCAAGGGCGTGTATCTGCACCCCGCCGCAGGTCACCCCCGCGTGCTTTTGAAAGGTCGGGAGAAAATTTGTGGGGCGAAAACGGACACCGGGCAGTCCTATCGATTCGAGTTTCCGCGCAAAATTTGCCGCTTCGACGTAGGGTGCGCCGACCAGTTCGAAGGGGCGCGTCGTCCCCCTCCCCTCCGAAACCTGTGTGCCTTCGAGGTGCACCGTACCCGGGAAGACTGTCGCGGAGTCGAGCGTGGGCATGTTGGGCGAAGGCAGAACCCATGGAACGTCCGTCTCGTCGAACCAGAGTTCGCGCGACCAGCCGCCCATCGGCAAGACCTCCAAATCACAGCCGATGCCCCAATGCTCGTTGAACATCTTCGAAAGCTCGCCGGCCGTCATCCCGTGACGCGTAGGCAGTTGAAATTGACCTACGAACGACTCGAACCCCGGCTCCAGCAGATTCCCTTCGACAGCGACGCCGCCTATCGGATTTGGGCGGTCACAGACTATTACGCGCTTCCCGAGCCTACGCGCCACGCGCATGCAGTTCGCGATGGTGTAGACGAAAGTGTATATACGGCATCCAACATCCTGTAGGTCGCAGACGAGTACGTCCACGTCTCGAAGCATCTCTTCCGTCGGCTCACGCGTCTCGCTGTAGAGCGAATAGACCGGAAGTCCTGTCTCGACATCGTGCGTGTGAGGCGTCTCCACCATGTTGTCCTGTACGTCGCCCCTGATTCCATGCTGCGGGCCGAAGAGTGTTGTCAGTTGCACGCCCTCCACGGACTTGAGCACATCCGCGGAGTGCCGAAGCTCTTGATCGACCGAAGCCTGATTACAGACCAGCCCGACTTTTGTACCCTTTATTAAATCAGCGTGCTCCTCACAGAGCCTCTCAATCCCCAAGACGATCTTTCGCCCACTCTTCAAAATCTCTCCCTCCAAGTCTTTAAGTGGCAAACGCTCATCTAGCAACTTAACTTCCGGCGTTATCGGACGCGCAGCAAATTCGCAGCATTCAGAAATGCTCTGAAAATGTTTATCGAGAGCTTATCCCTCTCCCAGCCTATCTCCGGATGCCATTGCACACCCAGAGCCCAGCGGCCTTCTCTCACGTCTTCGACCGCTTCGACCAGCCCGTCCGAACTCCATGCGGAAGCCTGTAAGCCTTCGCCTATCTGCTCAAGCGCCTGATGATGATGGCTGTTGACAAGTGCCACACCCTCCCCCGCAAGGCCCGCGAGGAGGCTCTCGGGCCGTATTTTGACGTGGTGGGAGGCCCTTTCGCGCGGCGCGCCCTGCTCATGTTTGTGCGCCTTCGGCACTTCGGAATGGATGTCCTGAATCAGGCTCCCTCCCCTGTAGACGTTAAAGACCTGCATCCCGAAACAGATGGCTAGAAGCGGCAGGCGCCTCGCTTCCGCCTCCTTCAAAACGAGCAGGTCTGTCTCGTCCTTGAGCGGGTGCACGGGCCCCAGTTTGGCGTGCGGCTCGCTCCCGTAGCGCAGAGGGTCTACGTCCGAGGCGCTGCCGGGCAGAAGAACGCCGTCCAGGCGCTCGACGAATGCCTTGATCAACTCCGTGTCAGGGATAAGAGGGATGTGTATAGGCACCCCTCCCGCAGCGGCCACTGCCTCGCCGTATTGACGCGCGAGGTAGAACCTCTCCGTCTCCAGCTCGTGGCGCATCGTGATGCCGATGAAAGGTCTTCCGGTGCCCAAACCCTCTTCTCTCCTTCGGGAACTCATGATAACCCAAATCTTCCCGCGTGTCCGTTCGGGCGTGCCCGCATACGGATTCGAATGCTTCGGCTCCGGCTCCGTGTCTCGCTTGACTTCGCTTCTCGCCACTTTCTATAGTGCTACACTTACGTCATGAGCCGCCAAGCCAGAGAGATACGCAGCACCACCATCCTCCTCGTGCGCCGCGGCGGCCGCGTCGCGCTCGCGGGCGACGGCCAAGTCACCCTCGGCGACACGGTCATGAAGAGCGGCGCGCGCAAGGTCAGGCGCCTCTACAACGAGAAGATCCTCGCGGGCTTCGCAGGCGCCTCCGCAGACGCCTTCTCCCTCCTCGCGCGCTTCGAAGGTAAGCTCGAACAGTTCCACGGGAACCTTGAGCGGGCCGCCGTCGAGCTGAGCAAGGAGTGGCGCACGGACAAGATTCTGCGCCACCTGGAGGCGCTCCTCATCGTCACGGACGAGAAGAGCTCCTTCCTCCTCTCCGGCAACGGCGACGTGATCGCGCCGGACGGGGGCGTGCTCGCCATAGGCTCCGGCGGGCCTTACGCGCTCGCAGCGGCGCGCGCGCTGCTGGAGCACACGGAGTTGAGCGCGAGAGAGATCGCCGAGCGCGCCCTGCTAATCGCAGGCGAAATCTGCATCTACACGAACCAGAACATCCAGATCGAAGAGATTTGAGCCGCCGCGCTTTGAGCTTCAGACCGCGGGCCAAGGGGCTGCTGTACAACAAGAGTTCTTTCATCAATGGTGATTTACCTTTCAGGCGAGGTCGATGAGGAGTCCAGGCTCGACGAGATGACCCCGCGGCAGATCGTCACGCAGTTGGACAAGCACGTCGTCGGGCAGAACGCCGCGAAACGCGCGGTCGCCATCGCCCTGCGCAACCGCGTCCGCCGGCAGAAACTCCCGCCCGAGATGGCCGCCGACGTGATGCCCAAGAACATCATCATGATCGGCTCGACCGGCGTCGGCAAGACCGAGATCGCGCGCCGCCTCGCGCGTATGTCCAACTCGCCCTTCCTCAAGGTCGAGGCGTCCAAGTTCACAGAGGTCGGCTACGTCGGCCGCGACGTGGAGAGCATGATCCGCGACCTCACGGAGATTGCCGTGGACATGGTGCGCGAGGAGAAGATCGAAGAGGTCGCCGAAAAGGCCGAGAATAACGCCGAAGAGCGCATCCTCGATCTGCTCCTCCCTCCTCGCTCCGCCTCGAACTTCTACGACTTCGACTCCGACGCGAACCCTTCGACGGAGGTCGTCGGCAACGACCGCGACGAGCAGTTTCAGAAGACGCGCGAGAAACTGCGCGCGCAGCTGCGCGAGGGCAAGCTCGACAGCCGCCTCGTCGAGATGGAAGTGCGCGAGAAGAGTTTCCCGACCATCGAGGTCGCAGGCCCGCAAGGCGTCGAAGAGATGGGCATCAACATGAAGGACATGCTCGGCAACCTCTTCCAGGGGCGCACCAAGCGGCAGCGCATGCGCGTGGACGAGGCGCTTGAGTATCTCATACAGGAGGAGGAGGAGCGGCTCGTGGACATGGACGCCGTCGCGCGCGCCGCTTTGGAGCGCGTCGAGTCGTCCGGCATCATCTTCCTCGACGAGTTGGACAAGATCGCCGGCCGCGAAAACTCCGGCTCCGGCCCCGATGTCTCGCGCGAGGGTGTGCAGCGCGACCTCCTGCCCATCGTCGAGGGCACGACCGTCAACACGCGCTACGGCATGGTGCGCACAGACCACGTCCTCTTCATCGCCGCCGGCGCCTTCCACGTCTCGAAGCCTTCGGACCTGATCCCGGAGCTTCAGGGGCGCTTCCCGATCCGCGTCGAGCTCGACTCGCTCACGCTCGAAGACTTCAAACGCATCCTGACCGAACCGAAGAACTCGCTCGTCAAACAGTACAAGGCGCTGCTTGAGACCGAGGGCATCGAGCTCGAATTCACAGAGGACGCCATCGACGCGCTCGCGCGCTTCGCCGTCCGCGTCAACGAGCAGACCGAGAACATCGGCGCCCGCCGCCTCCACACAATCATGGAGAAGGTCTTAGACGAAATCAGCTTCGAAGGGCCGGACCTGGAGCCCAAGCGACAGGTCATCGACGCCGAGTACGTCGGCCGCACCATCAGCGACATCGTCAAAGACCAGGACCTCAGCCGCTACGTCCTCTGATGAAGGTAAAAGGCAAAAGGCCAAAGACAAAAGTCGGAACGCCGGACTCGTCTCGTGCGAAGTCTCTCCCTTCCCTTTTGATTTTTGCCTTTTGCCTTTTTGCTTTTGCCCTGACGTTTCCCGCGTGCGGGAAACGTCGGCCGCCGCAGCCGCCAATCGAGCGCGTCCCGCAGCGCACGGAGCTTCTGTCAGGCGTGCAGCGCGGGAACCAGGTCATCCTGAGCTGGCCTGCCCCGCGCCGCAATGCCTCGGACGAGAGCGTCCAGAGCATCAGGAGGGTGGATGTCTACCGCCTCGCGGAGGCCGTCGAAGATCCTCTGCCCCTGACCGAAGAGGAGTTCTCCGCGCGCGCCAACCTCATCGGCTCGGTCACCTCCGAGCAGATCGCCGAGGCCAAAGAGACGCTCGCCTACACTGACGAACTCTCACTCTCCGAGCCCGTGCGCCTGCGCTACGCCGTGCGCTACGTCAACTCCGCAGGGCAGCGCGCCTCCTTCTCGAACTTCCTCCTCATCGAGCCGGCCGCGAGCGTCAGCCAGCCGCCCATCGTCGGCCAGACGCCCGAGGTCAAAGAGAACGCCATCGTCGTCCGCTGGAACGCGCCCGAGGCGAACGTAGACAATACGCGCCCTGCAAATCTGCTCGGCTACAACGTCTATCGCTCCGCGCGCTCGCAGAATGAGCCCGCGCAGACGCCTCTGAATTCGCGGCCGGTCAACGCGACGAGCTTCGCCGACCAGACCTTCGCCTTCGGCGAAGAGTACGTCTACGTCGTACGCGCCGTCTCGCTCGGCACCGGTGGCGAGCCGGTCGAGAGCCTCAACTCCAACTCGGTCGAGGTCAAGCCTGTTGACACCTTCAAACCGGCGCCGCCCGCCGGGCTGACCGTGGCGGCCGTCAACACGCCCCTGCGCGTCTCCGTCTTCTTCGCTGCGAACCAAGAGCGCGACATTGCGGGTTACAACCTCTACCGCTCCACAGACCCTGACCTGCCGAAAGACCAGTGGACGAAGCTCAACCGCAACCTCCTCGAACGCACGACCTTCCAGGACGAGGCGGTCAAGTCTGGGCAGAGGTACTTCTACTACGTCACGGCGGTCGATAAGGCCGGCAACGTCTCGGCCCCTTCCGAAGTGAAGTCCGACACCGTCCCTTAAGTCTCTCTAAAGCTTCAAACGAGATGAGAATTTGCCGCTTCACAGACCCGGAGACACAGCGCCCCGCCTTCGGCGTCATCGAAGGCGAGGAGGTCTTCCGACTCGAAGGTGACCTCTCCGTGGGGAACCTCTCCCTCGAACGTTCCGAACCTTCTATAAGGCTCTCGGAGGCGCGGCTTCTGCCGCCGGTCGCGCCCTCCAAAATCGTCTGCGTGGGGCGCAACTACCGCGAGCACGCCGCGGAGTTAGGAAACCCTCTGCCGGAAGAGCCGCTCCTTTTCCTCAAGGCGCCCTCGACCATTATCGGGGACGGCGACGTGATCGAGCTCCCCGAATTGTCCCGGAGGGTTGAGCATGAGGGCGAACTTGCCGTCGTTATCGGACGGAGGTGCCGCCGACTCTCAACGTCCGAAGACCCGCTCGCGTACGTCCTCGGCTACACCTGCCTCAACGACGTGACCGCGCGCGACCTCCAACGCAAGGACGTGCAGTTCACGCGCGGCAAATCCTTCGACACCTTCTGCCCCGTCGGTCCTTACATCGTCACCGGCCTCGACCCCACAGACCTCTCGGTCGAGACGCGAGTCAACGGCGAGGTTCGACAGAGCGGCCGCACCAGCGCGTTGGCCTTCCCCGTCGCGCACGTCATCCGTTACATCTCGCAAGCGATGACGTTGGAGCCTGGAGACCTGATCGCCACGGGGACGCCCGCGGGTGTCGGGCCGCTCTCCGACGGCGACGTGTGTGAGGTCGAGGTTGAAGGCGTCGGGATACTCCGCAACCCCGTCCGGGCCGCACGCGCCTGAACGAAAACTGTTCCCGAAACATGTTCGAGTCTTTGTTGAAGGAGGGAGGGATTGACATGTGCGAGATCGTCGTCCGCTCCTGCAAACACGACGGCCGCGTCCGACGCAGTTGGCCCGCGCGCGTCGCGCGGCGGGAAGGCTCCCTCGTCGTCCTCGACGCCTTCTTCGCGGAGGAGATAAAGCACAGTCTCATCGGCACCATCGAGGCGGGGACTCTGAGCACGGAGTTCTTCTGGACGGATCGCTGGTACAGCGTCTTTCGCTTCCAGGCGCCCGGCGGGGCGCTCCTCAAGTTCTACTGCAACATCAACACCCCGCCGACCTTCGAGCAAGGCTTCCTCACCTTCGTAGACCTCGACGTTGATGTTCTGGTTCAGCCCGACCTCTCCTTTGAAGTCTTAGACGAGGACGAGTTCGAACGCCACGCGGAGCTTTACGTGTATCCTGACGAATATCGCTTCAACGTTCAGAAAGCACTCGATGAGCTTCGACTTTTAATCGAGAACAGACAGTTCCCATTCGACTTTGAGTGAACACCTTCGAGTAATGTGGAACGCGAACTTTAACCACATGAATTACTCTAACTGCCCCGCGTCGCCCGAAGAGGTGCCGCACGGGAGCAGGCTCACGTAAGTGTCGAAAGGTCGGCGCGCCGACTCCTCAACGCATACCTTTCAAGTTCAACGTAAAGGCCGCGCCCGCGCGTGTACAAATTCGCGTGCATCATTCATAATCCCACGCCGTCACTACTCGACCTATGAAACCCGAACCGGCCGAAAATTCGCACAAGTCTAAACTCGAACAGCTCCTTGAGCGGAAGCGCCGCGCCGAAGAGGGCGGCGGCGCCGCGCGCACCGCGCGCCAGCACGAGTCCGGCAAGTGGACTGCGCGCGAGCGCGTCGAGTTCTTCCTCGATGAAGGCACCTTCGAGGAGTTCGACCAGCTCGTCGTCCACCGCTCGCGCGACTTCGGACTCGACAAACAGCTCTTCCCGGGCGACGGCGTCGTGACCGGGCACGGCCTCGTCGACGGCCGCCGCGTCTTCGTCTTCGCGCAGGATTTCACGGTCTTCGGCGGCTCTCTCTCCGAGACGCACGCAGAGAAGATTTGCAAGGTCATGGACACGGCGATGCGCGTCGGCGCCCCTCTCGTCGGCCTCAACGACTCGGGCGGCGCGCGCATACAGGAGGGCGTCGTCAGCCTCGGGGGCTACGCGGACATCTTCCTGCGCAACACGCTCGCCTCGGGCGTCGTCCCGCAGATCAGCTGCATCATGGGGCCTTGCGCGGGCGGCGCCGTCTACAGCCCCGCCATCACAGACTTCAACGTGATGGTGAAGAACACCTCTTACATGTTCATCACAGGCCCCGAAGTGATCCGCACCGTCACGCACGAGGACGTTTCGAAAGAGGAGCTTGGCGGTGCCGACACACACAACAGCGTCTCGGGCGTCGCGCACTTCGCGGCCGACTCCGACGAGCACGCCCTCCTGCTCGTGCGCGAACTGCTCTCCTTCATCCCCTCCAACAACATGGAGGACGCGCCCCGCGCCGAGACCAAAGACCCGCACGACCGGCGTGTCGAATCTCTGAATACGCTGGTTCCAGAGGCTTCGAACCAGCCCTACGACATACGCGACGCCGTTCACGCGGTCGTCGACGACGGGTACTTCTTCGAAGTCCATGAGCACTTCGCCCCGAATATCGTCGTCGGCTTCGCAAGGCTCGGGGGCCGGAGCGTCGGCGTCGTCGCCAACCAACCCGCGTACCTCGCGGGCGTGCTCGACATCGACGCCTCGGTCAAAGGCGCGCGCTTCGTACGCTTCTGCGACTGCTTCAACGTCCCACTCGTCGTCTTCGAAGACGTGCCCGGCTTTCTGCCCGGCGTGCGGCAGGAGCACGGCGGCATCATCAGGCACGGCGCGAAGCTGCTCTACGCCTTCGCCGAGGCGACTGTGCCCAAAATCACCGTCATCACGCGCAAGGCTTACGGCGGCGCCTACTGCGTCATGGCCTCGAAGCACATACGCACGGATGTCAACTTCGCTTGGCCGTCGGCGGAGATTGCGGTCATGGGCGCGGAGGGCGCGGTCGGTATTCTCTACCGGCGCGAGATCGGCGAGGCGGCGGATCAGGAGGCCGCCAGAAGCGCGCGCGTCGCGGAGTTCGAGGAGAAGTTCGCCAACCCTTACGTCGCGGCCGAGCGCGGGTTTATCGACGAGATCATCGAGCCCGCACTGACTCGGAAGAAGCTCATCAGCGCCCTGGTCCTGCTCGAAAACAAGAGAGACACCAATCCTCCGAAGAAGCACGGGAACATCCCGCTTTGAGAGACGGAGGACAAAGGAACCTCTCCGAAAATGAAAGGCGCGCGAGAATTTATCAAGGGCGCCGTTAAACAAAATAGAATTCCCTAACTTTATGCGGGGCTATTGAATCTCGCGCGCCTTTCAACATCTGCGATTCCCTTCCTTTTAGGCGGGACGCTGCGGGGTCTGCGCCGGCTTGTTCTCGCGCAGGAGTTCGAGAGCCTTCTTCAACTGCACGTCTTCGGGCTGCTGCTTCGACGAGCCTGCCTCGGGCGCAACGTCCCTGCGGTCTGCTGGGGCGTTGGCGTTCGGCTGCGCGATGGCGTCGTCGTCGTTACCGGTCAGGTCTTCGGGGTCAATCGCCTCGGCCAGCTCCGGCGCCTTGACCTCGACCGTCGGCTTGACGCCCTCGCCGAGGAAAGCCTTGCCCGTCGAAGAAGCCCACTTGACCGTCGTCAGAAGCAGCCCGTCGCCCGCGCGCAGCGTGAACAACTGCTGCTCCGCGCCCGCGCCGAAACTCTTCACGCCGACCACGTCGCCGCGCTTGTGCTCCGCGAAGGCAGAGGCCACGACCTCCGCCGCGGCAGCAGTCCCGTGGTCGATGAGCACCACGGTCGGCCCCTCGAAGAGCGTGGCCTTCGGGTCGGCCGTAAAACTCTTCAAGGGCTTGTTCCCGCGCCCGACCGTCTGCGCCAGCGTCCCCTCCTTGATGAAGAGGTTCGCGACCTTCACGCCCTCTTCGAGCGAGCCGCCTGCGACGCTCCGCAGGTCGAGCACGATCTTCTGCGCGCCCTGCTTCTGTAACTCCTGCAAGCGCGACTTCACGTCCGCGGCCTCGCCCTCCGCGAGGCTGTTGACCTTGATGACGCCAATCTTCCCGGGCTCCGTGCGCGCCTCAGCGCTGGGGACTGACACCGAGCCGCGCCTGACGTTCATGACGAACGGGCGCGTGCCCGCGCGCAGTACGCGCAGCTTGACCTCGCTGCCCGGCGCGCCGTTCAGAAGCTGGCGCGCGTCGTAGAGCGAGATGTCGCGCGTCGCCTTCCCGTCGATGTACTCGATGATGTCACCTGCCTGTAGGCCAGCCTGCTCCGCCGGCCCGCCCTTCACGGGGGCGATGACGTAGAGGTAGGAGGCGAACTGCGAAAGCTCCGCGCCGATGCCGGACAGATTTTTCTGACCGCCCGGGCTGAAGTTTTTGACCTGCTCGGTCGTCAGGTAGGTCGAGTACGGGTCGAGGCCGTAGGCCAGGCCGCGCAGAGCGCCCGCACGCACCTTGTTCAGGTCAGGCTCGTCCACGTAGTCGTCCTGTATGTGCCGCAGGACGCTCTCGAAGATTCGGAGCTGTGCGCCGGGGTCGTTCTGCTGCTGCTGCGCGTTGATCGACATCCAGCCGCCGACGACGGCGTAGAGCGCCAGCGAAGCGGAGAAGACGACGAGAAGGAACTTACTGCGAAAAGACATCGAGCACCTCTGAATTCTACTCAAATCCTTTAAAACGCTTCAGCCCGACGTTGAGGCTGATTTGCCCGAACCCACGGGTCGGATGATACAGTAGCCGCGTACGGCGCGCAAGCCGCCTAAATGGCAGGATTGTCAAGGGTTGCGTTATACTCCGCGCCAGCCAAAGGCGCAGATTTCGTCCAAAAAAGCGAACCGGGCAGGTCTAAAGTGCAGGGTCGTGTCCTCGCCATCGACATGGGTTCGAAGAGAGTCGGCCTGGCCGTCTCGGACGAGTTGCGCCTGACCGTCCGCGCGCTCCCCGCTCTGCCGCGCACCCCTTGGAAGCGTCTGCTCAACTCACTCGCCGAACTTTGCGAACAGTTTGACGTGCGGAGCATAGTCCTGGGTTTGCCGCTCCGCCTCGACGGCACTGAAGGCGATGTCGCAGAGGAGGTAAGACGCATCGGACGCAACCTACAGCTCTCTCTCAAGCTCCCACTCTTTTTTCAGGACGAACGCCTCACCTCCAAAGAAGCCGAAAGCACCCTGCGCGGGCGCGGCCTTCGGGCCGGTGAAATTTCAGCCCAAATCGACAGCGAAGCCGCATCTATAATCTTGAGCGACTTTCTTGAGGTTCACAAAGAGCGGCTCGAAGGGTAAGACTTGAGATTGAGTATTAACTTAAATTCAGTCGGGATATGTAATGACCTTTAAACGAGTTATCATTTCGTTCGTCATCATTCTCATCATTGCCTCCGCAGGCTCCTTTCTGTGGCTTCGTCACGAGTTGGAGGAGCCCAGGCTCCATTCCCAAAGCGAGAAATATATTGCAATCTCCAAGGGCTCTACCCCGGATCAAATTATTAATAACCTGGAAACCCTCGGCGTTATCAGACACGGATGGCTGCTGCGGCTCTACGTACGTGTGACGGGCTCGGGCCAGCGCTTGAAGGCTGGCGAGTATCGCTTCCCCTCGCCTATCTCTCCCCTCGGAGTTCTCAAAAGGCTTGAAGAGGGCGAGCAGCGTTTGAGCCGCCTGACCATCATCGAGGGATGGACACGTTGGGACATCGCCGCGCTCCTCGCGAGGATTCCTGAACTCAAGCTACAGAGCTCCGAAGAGGCTTTGGCCCTCTTCGACGACACGAGCGCCATCCGGGATATAGACCCCGCCGCAAAGAATCTCGAAGGCTATCTCTACCCCGACACGTACAGTTTTCAGCCCGACGCGACGCCGAGGCAGGTGGTCGAGACGATGGTGAAGCGCTTCCGGCAGGTCTGGGGCGAGTTGTCCGCAAAGCACGCCACGCCGCCCGGCCTCAGCCCGCGCGAGGTCATCACCGTCGCCTCACTCGTCGAGACAGAGGCGAAACTCTCGGACGAGCGCCCCGTCGTCGCCTCCGTCATCTACAACCGGCTCAGGCGTGACATCCCGCTCGGGATCGACTCGACCGTCATCTACGCCTCGAAGGCTGCGGGCAAGTGGAGGAATAACGGCAAGGTCTACCAGAGCGACCTCGACCGCGATTCCCCTTACAACACGCGCAAAGTGCGTGGGCTGCCGCCCGGCCCCATCGCCTCGCCGGGTCAAAGCTCGCTCGAAGCGGCACTCAGTCCCGCGCAGACCGATTACATCTACTACGTCCGAGAGCCCTCGCGTAACGACGGCGCACATAACTTCTACAGCAACGAGGCGGACTTCCAGCGCGGCGTACAGGCTCTGAGGGAGTGGGAGCGCAATCGCAACGCAAACCTTTCGGCGACGCCCACGCCCTCCGAAGGGACGGACATCACGGCGCAGCCGTCCCCTTCCCCTTAAAACTGCATCAAAGCTTTCGTGCTTCGGAGTACGTCTTGAATTCGACCCTTCGTTGCATTATGCTCGCAGGCGTTTCCCTCTTGAATGTTGGCAAGGTCAGGGCAAAGGGGCTTTCCATGAAAACGCTTCTCGCAATCGCGATTCTCGTCGCCGCCTGTACCGTCTGCGCCGCGCAGGAGAAGGGCGTCGATCAGCAGAACGACCGCATCCGCGACAGCAGCACCAACCAGCAGCCGGCCGTCAACGGCCGCAAGGTTGACAATGGCGTCGGCCGCGGCATCGACTTCGGCAAGGGCAAGACCCAGCCGCCGCCGCCCATCCCGAACCCGTACCGCTTCCAGTCTCCGAACGACGTGCTGTCGAAGGCCGTGCAGGAGTTGATGCGCGATAGAAAGCTCATCATCGACGAGACGGTCTCGAAGCCGGAGACGGGCCTGCTGGTCTCACAGCCCTACACGTTCACGCGCGGGACGGTCGTCACCTCTTCGGAGTTGTTCCGCTTCGCGGAGGTGCCGCGCACAGAGCAGGGCAACTGGACGCGTGGCCGCTACACGCTCATCGTCGAAATCCAGCCCATCGACAGCGCGAACACCAACGTCTCGATCAACGCGCGCGTCGAAGGCAGGAGCGACAACGTGCTCGGCGCCGAATGGCTCTCGCTGAGAAGCAACGGGACGGCCGAAGAGGAGTTTCTCGTGGCGCTCATCACGAAGATCACGGGCACCCCGCCGCCGGGGCACGAACAGGATCAGCAGTAGCCTCCGCCCGCAGGGCTCGGGCGCCGCGGCCTTGACACTTAAATCGTTAAATTTGAACGACGAAAGGTCGGAAAGCTCAACCATCAGTCGAACAAAGCAGTAAGATGATCTATCTGAGATACCTCGTCGCGGCAGGCCGGAGACCCGCCCTCACGCTCACACTAATTCCCTTTCTGATCCTGTCGGGCTGCCAGAAGGCACCCGACGCCGCGCAGCAGAAGGCCGCACAGGCGACGCCGACCCCGAAGCCCGAACCCCAGGCGCACGTCTTCGTGGACGAGGCGATGCTGGCGCGGCCCTACGCCGTCATCGGCGGCGCGGTACAGAACGTCGGCAAAGAGAAGCTCGAAAAGCTCTCGGTCGAGATCGAATTGAGGCGCAGGGCGGACTCCGGCGTCGAGACGCGCGAGATAAAGGTCGAGCCCGCCGACCTTGAGCCGGGACAGCAGGGTAAATTCTCTCTCAAGGTTCTTTCGGAGGAGTGGAGCGGGTCGCGCGTGGTCGGGCTCAAGAGCGGCGTGCGCGCCGAGGAGGTCGCCTTCAGGTCCCTTCCCGGCGCGAAGCGGCCGCCCGAGAAGGTTAAGGACGAGGTCATCGTCGTCAAGACTCCCGGAACCGGGAAGAAAAAGTCGGGCGGCGACGATTTCATCAACACGCCCGACAATCCATACAGCGTCCCTTAAACTCAGGCGAAGCTCGCGTCAAGCTTTAAGGGTCGGCGCGCCGACAAAGTTCACGTAAAGCGTTTAGAGAACAGCTCTAACCTCGAAGGCTTTGCAACCCGGCGTCTCTTCCAAGGCATCCCTAACTTTGTCGCCCGTGCTACACTTCTCCGACGCTCTCGGGACCTTCTGAAGGTGAGTCTTAAGATAAGTTCTCATGTACAGAGCCGTAACTCTCATGGCAGTCCTCCTGGCGCTCAACCCGGTCGGCGCTTCGGCGCAACTGCCCGGGGCGGATGAGCCGCGCCCGGGGCCGAAATCTCAACGCTCCGGCGACTTTGGCTCGCCCGAGGCGGAGATGCTGCGGCGTGCCGAGATTCGGCACGAGGAGGAGACGCACAAGGAGATGGTCGAGCGCGCCGACGAGGCCGCGCAGATCGGGGACGATGTGCTCGCCTCCTTCAAGAAGAACAATTCCCTCACCCGCGACGACGTGAAGCGGCTCGAACGGCTCGAAAAACTCGCGCGCAAGATCAGGGGCAGCGCCGGCGGCTCCGACGGCGACGAGGAGTTGAGCGACCCGCCCGGCAAGATTGAGGGCGCCGTCACGCGCCTCGCCAAACTCGCGGGCGACCTGAAGGAGAGCGTGTCGAAGACTTCGCGCCTGGTCATCTCCGGCAACGTCATCCGGCACTCCAACGAGATGATCGAACTGATACGACTCATACGAACCTTCAAACAGCCATGAAGACTTCGCCGCCCGACGCGCCCCGCCCTTCCCCCCTCCGCCTTCCTCCCAAAGCCAAGACCCATATGCAACCCCTGTTCCTCATGGAAAATGTAGCGTCCTCCGCT
>CAXTSK010000068.1:12605-14465 GCA_964246655.1 uncultured Pyrinomonadaceae bacterium | reverse complement strand
AACTATACCCGGTCAAAGAGCTAATCATCAAAAATAGACTGACGGTGTACTAGCCCCTCTTCGTTCTACCTAGCCTCTAGCAACTAGCTTACGGGAGCGCTTCGACGATGATGTAGAAGCGGAAGGTGCCGGTCGCCTGTAAGCCCAACAGGAAGCTGACGGGCAGCGAGGCGCCGTCGGTGAGCGGCTGCGCGAGCGTGACCGTGCCGGCCGCGAGCGTCGCGTTGACGCCGCCGCCGTCGGGCTGCGAGGGCGGCTCCTCCAGCGTCAGCCCCTTCACCGTCAACGTGCACGGCGTCGAACCGGCCCCGGCTGCCGCGCAGGTCACCGCGTCATTGATCGGCCCGACCGACACCTCGTCCACGGAAGTCCGCGCGCGCAGGTCGGCCGTGCCCGCGGGCACCGGGTAGGTCGTCATCTCGATGATGCGGAACCGGAGGCGCGTCACGTCGCCGCCCGTGTGGTTGAAGACGCGGCGGCGGATGGTGAGCGTGCCGAAGGTCGAGTTGTTCGTCGGGTCTGAGGCGAAGCCGCGCACGCGATTCGGCGGGACGGACGAAGAGACCGTGCCGTCGAGGAGCGCCGCGCCCACACCCGAGTTGTCCCTCCGAACCGGGCTCGAAAGGTTCTCCGGCCCCGGCGCGCCGAGGCGACGCTGGACGCCGGAGATAAGGGTGGCCGCCGTGTCGGCGAACATGAAGTCGGCCGCGTTGTCGCCCGTGTCCTTCGGGTTGCCGCCCGTGGCGCAGCCCACGCCACCGGTGAAGTCGCACTCCTCGCGGAAGAAGGAGTACTCCTTGTTCGAGCCCGAGACCGTCGGCAGGTTGTTACCCTCGCGCAGCAGGTCGCAGACGCCGTTCGAGCCGCCCGCGCTCAACACGTCGGCCTTCACGCCCTTCCTGAAAGGCTGAACGCCATTCCTGACGGGCCGGCTTGCGGCGTCGCCGCCGAACGCGACCGCGGCGCTCGGATCGACGTTCGAGCCGAAGCCGACGGCGTCGAGGCGCGTGACCGTCGAGAGGTTAGAGACGTTCGCCGTCGTGAAGACGCCGACGTTGGCGTCGCTCTCAATGTCGGCCGTCAACGTCAGGTCGCCGGCCGCGTAACCGCCGAGCGTGTAGCCGGAGCCGACGGCGAGGTAGTGGCCGCGCGCCGGGATGACCGTCCCGTTCGGGATGGTGCCGACGAGGACGGGCGTGTCGGCGCAGGTCGCGCCCATCTTGAAGATGCCGTAACCCGCCGAGGCGTCCGAGGCCGCGACCGTGTGCGGCAGGTTCGTGTTGTTGTAGAACTCCACGAACTCGTCGGCCGTGCCGCCGGGGCCGGACGTTCTCAACTCGGAGATGATGAACGTCCCGGCCGTCGTGCCGCCCTGCGTGATGATGCCCGCGGCCTGCGCGTCGTCGATGCTGCCGAGTGACGCGCCCGAGATGTTGAGCAGCAGCGTCTCGTTCGTCTCCGAACCGGCGCCGTCGGCGCAGACGTTGACCGCGACAGTCTTGACCCTCTCGCCCGCCGAGAAGCTCAGCGTGCCGCCCGTCGTCAGATAGTCCGCCGTGCCGTCGCACGAGGCGCCGCCCGTCGCCGTGCCGTCGGCCGTCGCGTAGTCGAGCGAAAGGCCGCCCGCCGGGGCCGCGCTGTCGAGCGTCACCGTGAAGAGCATCGGCGCCTGACCGGAGGCGGGCTCCGCCGCCGCCGCGTCGTTGGCGCGGACGGAGATGAAGTTGACCGCGTAGACCTCGCCCGAAGTGTAGCTGCCGTTGCCCGCACCCGCGCCGCCGAGCGCGACGCGCTCCGCGTCAACAATCGTGTCGTCGTCCGCCACGTCGAGTCGCAGCGTCGCACCGGCCGAAGAGGGCG
>CAXTSK010000068.1:0-12595 GCA_964246655.1 uncultured Pyrinomonadaceae bacterium | reverse complement strand
GTGCCCGTGTTGACCGTCACGTCGTAGGTCGAGCCCGAGCCGCTCACACCCGCGACGGACGCGCCGGTCATGTTCGAGGTCGTCAACTGGAAATCGCCCGCGTCCACGCCCGTCACCGATTCGCTGAAAGTGACGGTGTAGCCGACCGTCGAGTTCTGCTTCGCGGGGTTCGAACTCGCGCGCACGACCGACTGCACGGAGGGCGTTTGCGCGGGCGCGAAGAAGCCCCCGTAGAGTCCGAACGTGCCGCCGCTCGCCGCGCCCGTGGAGGCTTGCCCGACCGCGCCTTCGACGCGCAAAGACCCCTGCGTGCTCACGCCGCCGCCGCCCGCGACGTTCGACCCCGTGAGTTGCGGGCCGGTCTGGCCGCGCACGGGCGCGAGCAGGAGCGCCACGATAAGGAAGGTTTTAAGATAACGGCTCACGCCTCACCTGCCTTCCTTGCACACGGACGCCTCGGGGTGATCGAGACAGAGCAGCTTCTTCAAGCCGTCGATCTGATCCTGCTGCTGCCTGAGCTGCTGCCTGAGCCCTTCGATCCTGGCGTCGCGGTCTTTCAGCTCCTCGTTCAAGCCCTGGATGGCGGCCAGCGCCACGCCGTCGGGGTCGATGGTGGCGATGGTCTTGTCGCCGTCGCCGACCTTGAACGTCGAGAAGAAGTCCTGCGCCATCGGGCCGATGTGGCGGACGGAATCCGGCTGCGTCTTGTAGTTCCAGGTCGAGATGGGCAGGCCGAGCACGCCGCGCAGGATTTCGCGCGGGTTGACGGCCGCGAAGTTGGCCTTCGCGTTGCGGTCGGAGAGATTGTTCCAGGCGCCGCCGCCCGCCGGGAGCGTCACGCCCGCCGACCCGCCGGAGTTCGACGTGAGCGTCGTCGAGCCGTCGCTCGCCATCGAGAGCTTGCTGTTCGTGAGCGTCATCGTCGCGGTCGTGCTATTAAAGATGAAGCCCGTCGTGAGCGCCGTGTTGGTGTAGAAGAAGGAGCCGTTGACGGCGCGCACGTTGAAGGAGTTCGTGACCGTGGGGTGGAACTGCGACCCGATGTCAGGGGTAGTGCTGTTGAACGAGTAAGTGAGGGGGACGGAGCGGTCGGAGAAGACGAACGTGCCGGTGCGCGGCGACCCGGCGATGGTCGAGGTGGACGCGCCGTAGCCGAGCGCGACCGAGTTGGCGCCGGTCGCCGTGTGCCCCTCGCCGAGGGCCACCGTGCCGGTGTTGGCCGCGACCGAGTTCTTACCCACCACGATGGCGTTGTCGCCGAGAGCGCGCACGTTCTCGCCGAAGGCCGTCGAGTAGAGCCCGATGTTCGCGTCGTCCCACTGCGTGCCGTTGATCTGCCCGGCGCGGAGCGCCGCCTTCGCCGCGTACCACATGAAGCGCGTGCCCGAGCCCTCAATCGGGGCGGTGGTGTTGACGCCGCCGGTGTAGTCGGCGACGGACAGAATCGAGCCGTCGTTATCGACGCGGAAGCGCTCCTTGTCGTAGGTGCTGTTGTCGGGGTACGTCCCGCTCGCGCTGAGCGAAAGAAGCGCGTCCTGCCCCGGCTGGCCGAGGGTACGTGCGCCGACGAGCTTGAGATTGATGAGATGGTTCGTGCCGCTCGTCGTCTGCTGCGCGGACGGGGCGAACTCCACGTCGCCGCTGACGTGCGCGGTCGTGACGGAGGAGCCGCTTGCGTTGACGGCCGCGACGACGCTGTCGCCCGCGGACGCGCTGACGGCGTTCGCGGTCGTCGCGGTCGTCGCGGTCGTCGCGGTTGTTGCGCTCGTCGCCGTTGTCGCGGTTGTGGCAGTCGTCGCAGTCGTCGCCGTGTCGGCCGACGCGGCCGTCAGACTACGGATGGCGTAGGGCGTCGAGGTGATCTGCTGGCGCGGGCTCAAGGTGGTGTAGGCCGGCGAGGAGGGGTCTGCGCTGTGCGCGCGCACGCTGATCTCAAGGAAGCGCGCGCCGCCGTCGAAGGCCGCCGCGCCGAAGTCGAGCTGCACGGTGAAGACGCCGTTCGTCACGGTCACGCCGGGGTTGTCGAGCGTGACGGTGTTGGGCGAGCCCTGCGCGTTGCTGCCTGCGTCGTAGAGCGTGAACTTCATGTCGTAGGTGCCGCTGGCCGGCGTGCCGCCGTCGGCGAGGCGCCCCTGGTATGTGAAGCTCGACGTTTGGCCCAGCGCGGCGCTCGCGGCGCAGAGCAGAAAGAGTATCGCGGAGAGTACGCGGACGGATGTGTAGACAGACTTCAGGCGCACGGAGAACTCCTTCGAAGTGTTTGTTCGGGTTGTCAGCTAATTTCGCGAGTCAAAGCTCTGCGGGACTTCACGGCGGATTCATAAGGATGGAATGTCGCCCGGGAACGGGGAAAGGACGACACAACTACAGTACCCCGAACGCTCGAACGCGGTCAACCGGATTTACTAAGACCCTTATTGTGTCCGCCGGATTCGTCAGGTTTCAGAGGAGGGAGCGCACCCAGCCGCCGTCAACGGTGACGTTGGTGCCCGTGATGTAGCTTGCGCGTTCGGAGGCGAGGAAGGCCGCGAGGGCAGCGAACTCGCGCGGCTCGCCGAGACGGCGCATAGGGATTTCGGCCTCCCAGCGTGCGCGCGCCTCGGCTTCGGTGACGCCTTCGCGGGCGGCGGCGGCGCGGGCCAACTCCTCGACGCGCTCGGTGCGCGTGTAGCCGGGCAGCAGGTTGTTGACCGTGACGCCGTCGGCCGCGACCTCGTTGGCGAGCGTGCGCGCGAAGCCGGTGACGGCGGCCCGCAGGCTGTTCGACAGCATCAGGTTCTCGACCGGCTGTTTGGCCGCGATAGACGTGACGTTGAGGATGCGCCCCCAGCGCCGTTGCCTCATCCCGGGCAGCACGGCCCGCGTCAGGTTGAGCACGCTCGTCAAGGTCAGACGCGTCGCCGCCTCCCAGTCCTCCGCGCTCAAGCTCTCGAAGGTGCCCGCGGGAGGCCCGCCCGCGTTCGTCACGAGGATGTCCACGCGCCCGAAACGTTCGAGCGCGGCGGCGACGATGCGCGACACGTCCTCGGACAACGAAACGTCGCCCGCGACGCCGAGGACTTGAACACCCGAAGCGCGCTCGATACGAGCGCACGCCTCCATCAGAGACTCCGCGCCGCGGGCGCCGAGCACGCGCGACGCGCCCTCGGCGGCCAACTCCTCCGCGACGGCGCGGCCGAGCCCGCGGCTGGCGGCGGCGACCAGCGCGACCTTGTCCGTGAGCCCCAAGTCCATCGCCCTATTTTCGCCTGAAGTAATCGTCCGTCTTGTCGAGCCAGTCCTGCCGCGGCGGGCTGAACACGTCCACGTCGAGCGTGTCTTCTAACGCCTCCGCCTTGTGCGGGACGTGCGAAGGGATGTGCAGCACCTCGCCGGGGCCGATGTCGATGGGCTCCGACCCCTCGACGCCGATCCAGAAGCGCAGCACGCCTTCGAGAACGTATGTGAACTGCTCGTTGTGGTGTGAGTGCAAAGGGACGACGGCACCCTTCTTGAGGTAGACGTGCGTCAGCATCATCTGGTCGCCGTTGATGATGCGCCGGTCGATGCCTTCGACGACGTGCTCCCTCTCCATCTCGTCCCAGCGGAACGTGCGCACGCGCTCTCTCTGCTCCATCGCTCCTCCTGCCGCGGTCAGTATTGGAAGAGCGCAATGCTACCGCGTTGTTGATATTCCTGTCATCACCCGAGCGCCTGCTCGATGTCGGCGATGATGTCCGCGACCTCTTCGATACCGACCGAGATGCGGACGAGGCCGTCAGCGATCCCGAGCTTGCGACGACGCGCCTGAGCGACCTCGCGGTGCGAAGAGGTGGCCGGGTGCAGCACGCCCGTGAACACGTCGCCGAGGCTCGTGGAGCACACGCACAGCCCGAGCGCGTCCATGAAGCGGAAGGCGGCGTCGAATGAGTCCTCCTCCAACTCGACGGCGACGAGCGCCCCGGCGTGCGGCGCGCGCAGCATGCGGCTCAACACCTCGACGGCCTCGGGCTGTGTGTTCAGCCCCGGGTAATGTACGCGCCTGACGCGCGGGTGCGCGGCGAGCCGCTCCGCGAGCCTCCGCGCGTTCGAGCACTGGCGGTCGAGCCGCACGGCGAGCGTCTTCAAGCCACGCAGGACTTCGTGCGCTTCCCACACGCCGAGCACGCCGCCCGCCAGCTTCATGATGCCGACGAGGGCCGCGGCGTCCGTCGCGTCGCGTGTGATGACGAGCCCGCCCATCACGTCGGCGTGCCCGCCGAGGTACTTGGTCGCGCTGTGCACGACCATGTCCGCGCCGTGCTCCAAAGGCCGGCAGAGGTAGGGCGAAGCGAAGGTGTTATCGACGAGGAGTCGCGCGCCCGCTTCGCGCGCCACCTCCGCGCAGGCGTCGATGTCGCAGACCTTCAAGAGCGGGTTCGAGATCGTCTCGGCGAGCAGCACGCGCGGCCGCACTTCCCGCGCCTTCTCGCGCAGCTCCGTGGGGCGCGTGAAGTCGGCCGTCACGGTCTGGACGCCGAACGAGCCGAAGACCGTGTAGAGCAGTTCGGTCGTCGCGCCGTAGAGGTCTTGCGAGGCGAGGACGGTCGAGCCCGGACTCAGTTCGCAGGCGAAGAGTGCCGCGTGCAGCGCGGCCATCCCCGTCGCGTAAGCGCACGCGGCCGCGCCGCCTTCCAGCACGCGCAGCGCCTCTTCCAGCGCCCCCGTCGTCGGGTTGCCGTAGCGCGTGTAGACGTAGCCCGCGTCCTCGCCCGAGAAGACGCGATCAACCTCCGCCATCGAGCCGTAGGTGAACGTGGAGGTCGCGTAGATGGGCGTTGAGACGGGCAGGCCGCGCGGCGGCGGCTGCCGCTCGCCCGCGTGGACGAGCCTGGTCGTGATGTCCCGGCCTTCGAGTATTCGACTCATAAAACGAAAACTCCCGCGCTAAGGAAGGCGCAGGAGCTTGAGAGTTTCCCGGTCGGTTCCTTAGCAGTTTTTAACGTGGAGCAAGTCCCTCGGAAATCGCCACGGCGGCTACACCATAGAGCCGCCGGGCCGTCCCGGTCAAACATAAAAATCCATCCCGGTCGATTAATTTCAAGCGCAAGCCTCGTTTATCTCGCGATAAAAATTATTTCGTTGACTGCCCGCGATGCGTGGCGTAAAGTGCCGACCCTGTGTTGACCGTTTCGTACATGACGATGTGTTGTTGTCCGCGCAAATTCCCTTAGCGCGGGGCACTCGTCGTATACCGTGGCGATTTCGAGTGACTTGCTCCACGTTAAAAACTGCTAAGGAACAGTAGACAGGCTTTTAAAGCTCCTGCGCTTCTCCTTAGCGCGGGAGTTTTTATTTATGGCCGTCGCCAGGAAAGAGAACAAGGTCGAGCGCGCCAAGCGCGAGCGCGACGGCCTCGACTGCCTCGCGGAGATCGTCCGCTACGCGCGCGAAGGTTTCAGTTCAATCGACCCGGACGACCTCGACGTGCGGCTGCGCTGGTACGGGCTCTACACGCAGCGGCCGCAGGAGGACGGCCTCTTCATGCTGCGCGTGAAGGTGCCGAACGGGACGCTCTCAAGCGAACAGCTCGGGACGCTCGGCCGACTCTCTGTCCGCTTCGCACGCAACGCGGGCGACGTGACGACGCGGCAGGACATACAACTCCACAACGTCCGCATCGAGGACGTGCCCGCCATCTTCGCAGAGCTTGAGCGCGTCGGCCTCACGACCTCCGGCGCGTGCGGCGACATCACGCGCAACGTCACGGGCTGCCCGCTCGCGGGCATCGACGCCGCGGAGTTCATCGACGCCGAGCCTTACGCGCTCGCCGTCCACCGGCACTTCCTCGACAACCGCGAGTTCTCGAACCTGCCGCGCAAGTTCAAGGTCACGGTCTCCGGCTGCTCGCTCTACTGCACTGGGCACGAGATCAGCGACATCGGACTCGTCGCGCTGCGTCGCACCGACGGCCGCGTCGCGTTTGACCTCTGGGTCGGCGGCGGGCTCGGGTCGAAGGAGCGTTTCGCCGACCGCCTCGGCGCGCACGTCGCGCCCGAAGAGGTTGTAGAAGTCGCACACCACATCTGCTCCATCTTCCGCGACCACGGCAACCGCGACTCGCGCGCCCGCGCACGTTTGAAGTTCCTGCTCGAAGAGTGGGGGCCGCGGCGCTTCCGCGAAGAGCTTGAGACGCGCCTCGGTCGGAAGTTGACCGACGGCTACGCGCCGTACGTGCCCGTCACGGCCAACCGCGCGCACGTCGGCATCCACCCGCAGAAGCAGCACGGCCTTTACTACGCGGGCGTCGCGACGAAGCGCGGCCGTCTGCCGGGCACGGACATGATCGCCGTCGCCGAACTCGCGCGGCGGCACGGCGGCGGGCGCGTGCGTTTGACGACCGCGCAGAATCTCGTCGTGCTCGACGTGCCGGAGGTCGAACGTGAAAGTCTGGCTGCGGGGCTCGCGGCTCTTGACCTGACGGTCGAGCCCTCGACCTTCCGCACCGGCACCATCGCCTGCACGGGCAAGCAGTTCTGCAAACTCGCCGTGACCGAGACGAAAGACCGCGCCTCCGAACTCGTCGAACACCTCGAACGCGCGCTGCCGGGCTTCAACGTCCCGCTGCGCATCAGCGTCACCGGCTGCCCGAACAGTTGCGCGCACTACCAGGTGTGCGACATCGGCTTCGTCGGCGACTTCGTCAACACGCCCGCGGGTAAAAAGGAAGCGTACCGCGTCTACCTCGGCGGGCACCTCGGCGACGGCCACGTGTTCGGGCGCGAGCTGTCGCGGAAGATTCCGGCGGAGGAGATTAAGTTCTACGTCGAGAGCCTCGCGCGCACGTTCCTCGCGCGGCGGTACGGCGCGAGCGACAGCTTCCAATGCTTCATCGCGCGCCACACGACGGAAGAGTTGGAGAGGTTAGGCGTGACGGAAGAGACGGGGGTGACGGCGTGAGTGAAAGGGAGAGACGGGGCGTGCTGGTCGTCGGGCACGGCAGCCGTCGAGAAGAGGCGAACCTCGACGTGCAGGAGGCCGCGCGCCGCATCGGCGAGCGCGGGGGCTTCGAGCTGGTCGAGGCCGCCTTCCTTGAGATTAAGCAACCCGACATCAGTGAGGGCTTCGCGCGGCTGGTCGAGCGCGGCGCGCGGCACGTGGTCGTCCACCCATACTTCCTTTCGCCGGGGCGGCACACGCGCGGCGACATCCCCGTCGAAGTCCGCGCCGCCGCCGCGCGGCACGCGGGCGTCACTTATCAAATCACCGAACCGCTCGCCGCGCACCGCCTCGTCATCGACGCGTCAATCGAACGCATCCGCGAGGCCGAAGGTCGGCCGACGCTTGATGAAAGAGATGTTGTCTCGACGGTCGTCTCTCAAGTCGCGCGGCGCGGGACGGTCTATCTCGTCGGCGCGGGGCCGGGCGACCCGGGGCTTCTGACGCTGAAGGCGCGCGACCTGCTCGTGGGCTGCGACGCGGTGGTCTACGACTACCTCGTCAACCCCGAAGTGCTCAGCCTGGTCTCAACTCATGCCGAGCGTGTCTACGTCGGCAAGGTCGGCGGCGGGCGGCAGGCGCCGCAGACGGAGATCAACCGCACGCTCGTCGAACTGGCGCGGGAAGGGAAGCGCGTCGTGCGTTTGAAGGGCGGCGACCCGTTCCTCTTCGGGCGCGGCGGCGAGGAGGCCGAGGCTTTGCACGCGGCGGGCGTCGGCTTCGAAGTCGTGCCGGGCGTCAGCTCTGCGCTCGCCGCTCCGGCCTACGCGGGAATCCCCCTGACACACCGCGTCCTCTCCTCTTCGGTCGCCATCGTGACGGGGACACACGCCGACGGCTTGCACCCGAACGCTCTCAAGGGTCTCGCGTCGGCCGAGACGCTCGTCGTGCTGATGGGCATGTCGCGGCTCGGCGAGATTACGGAAGAGTTGATTGCGGCGGGGCGCTCGCCCGAGACGCCCGCGGCCGTCGTCCGCTGGGGCACGTACGAGGGTCAACAGACGGTCACGGGGACGCTCCGCACGATTAAGGACGAGGTCGAACGCGCATCCTTGCGCGCGCCCGCCGTCATCGTCGTGGGCGAGGTCGTCTCGCTGCGCGCGAGGCTCAACTGGTTCGAGGGACTTTCGAACTCGGTTGTGATGAACGAGTTGTTCGATGAGCGTGAGGAGGCGGCCGTCGCGGCGCTCTGAACGCGGGGAAGTTATGACAGCCACGGCGTCTGCGCTCGGTCGGGACTTGAACGTCGAAGAGCTGAGGGCCATCTCCGAAGGGTTCGAAGGCGCGAGCCCGGAGGCCGTCCTGTACTGGGTGGCCGGAGAGTTCGGCGACGAGGTGGCGCTCGCCACGGGCTTCGGCGCCGAGGGCTGCGTGCTCATCGACATGATCGCGCGCGTCGCCCCGCGCGTGCGCGTCTTCTACCTCGACACGGACTTGCTCTTTCCGGAGACCTACCAACTCGCGGCGCGTTTGAGCGTGCGCTACGGCGTACGCTTCGAGCGCCGCGCGACGCGGCTCACGCTCGCCGCGCAGGCCGAAGCTTACGGCGAGCGTCTGTGGGAGCGCGACCCGGAAGAGTGCTGCCGGCTGCGCAAGGTCGAGCCGCTGCGCGAGATGCTCGCGGGCCTGCGCGCGTGGGTCACGGCCATCCGCCGCGAGCAGACGCCTTCGCGCGCGCGCGCCGAGGTCGTCGAGCGCGACGCGAAGTTCGGGCTCGTCAAGATCAACCCGCTCGCCGGTTGGACGGCGCGCGACGTGTGGAACTACGTCGTGAAGAACGACGTGCCGTACAACCCGCTCCATGATTTGAACTACGCGTCCGTCGGGTGCGTGCCCTGCACGACGCCCGTCCGCGTCGGCGAAGACCCGCGCGCCGGGCGCTGGCGCGGCACGGCCAAGACGGAATGCGGCCTGCACCGTTGACTTGAGTGAGGATGAAGACGATTAACCACAGAGACACAGAGACACGGCTAAGAACACAGCTTTATCTTTAGCTCTCAACCAGCCGTGTCTCTGTGTCTCTGTGGTTAATCCCCTTTCCGTTACATTCAGTTGAAGAGAGAAAGGACGACGTGAAACTTATCAACCCCCACGGGGGCGTACTCGTTAACCGGGAGGTCGCGGGCAAAGATCGCGCGTGGCTCGTCGAGGCGGCCGCCGAGTTGCCCGCGTTGCGCCTCGGCGCGCGCGCTGCGTCAGACCTCGAACTGATTGCGACCGGCGCTTACTCGCCGCTCGAAGGTTTCATGACTGAGGCCGACTACGTCTCGGTGCGCGACCACATGCGGCTCGCGAACGGCGTGGTCTGGTCGCTCCCCGTCACGCTCTCCGTCACGGATACGGAGGCGGCCGCGCTCCGCACGGGGCGCGACGTGGCGCTCTACCAGGGCCGGCGTCTACTCGGCGTGCTGCACCTCAAAGAGAAGTACAGGCGCGACAAGGTACGCGAAGCCGAGCAGGTCTATCGTACGACCGACGAGGCACACCCGGGCGTGCGCGCCATCTACGCCGAAGGCGAGTGGCTGCTCGGCGGCCGCGTCAGCCTCGTCAGCCGGCCGGAGCATCCCGCGTTCAACGCCTACTGGAAAGACCCCATTGAGACGCGCGAGCTGTTCCGGCAGCGCGGCTGGCGTCGCGTCGTCGCCTTCCAGACGCGCAACCCCGTCCACCGCGCGCACGAGTACATACAGAAGTGCGCTTTGGAGATCGCCGACGGGCTTCTGCTGCACCCGCTCGTCGGCGAGACCAAGTCGGACGACATCCCCGCGGACGTACGCATGCTCTCGTACGAGACCATCCTCACGCACTACTACCCGGCCGCGCGCACCATCCTCGCCGTGCTCCCGGCGGCGATGCGCTACGCGGGCCCGCGCGAGGCCGTCTTCCACGCGCTCGTGCGGAAGAACTACGGCTGCTCGCACTTCATCGTCGGGCGCGACCACGCGGGGGTCGGCAGCTACTACGGCACCTACGACGCGCACCACATCTTCGACGAGTTCGAGCCCGAAGAGTTGGGCATCACGCCGCTCTTCTTCGACCACGCCTTCTACTGCCGCGCGTGCGGCGCGATGGCCTCGTCGAAGACCTGCCCGCACGACGCGGGCGAGCACGTCACGCTCTCGGGCACGCGCGTGCGCGAGTTGCTTGGCGCGGGCCAACTCCCGCCCGTCGAGTTCACGCGGCCCGAGGTCGCGCGGATTCTTATTGACGCCCAACGAGCGGCGCGCCCGGCGGGCGCTTGAAAGGAAAATGATGGGTCTTGAATTGAACGAGGGTCGTGGATTCGTCCTGTGGCTGACGGGCCTTTCGGGCGCGGGGAAGACGACGCTGGCGGGGAGACTCGTGCCGGAGCTGCGCGCGCGCGGCCTGCGCGTGGAGGTGTTGGACGGCGACGAGGTGCGGACGAACTTGTCGAAGGGGCTCGGGTTCTCGAAGGAGGATCGGGACACGAACGTGCGGCGCATCGGGTACGTCGCGCGGCTGCTGGCGCGCAACGGCGTGGCCGCGTTGACGGCCGCCATCTCGCCCTACCGAGAGGTGCGCGGAGAGGTGCGGCGCGCGGTCGAAGGCGACGGCGCGGAGTTCGTCGAAGTCTACGTCGAGTGTCCTCTGGAAGTGCTGGCGGAGCGCGACGTGAAAGGTCTCTACAGGAAGGCGCTCGCGGGCGAGATTCAAGGCTTCACGGGCGTCTCCGACCCTTACGAGGAGCCGCGCGCGCCCGACGTGGTCGTGCGCACACACGAAGAATCAATCGAGGCGAGCGCCGAGCGAATCATTGCCGAGCTTGAGAGAAGAGGACTGCTCCCCGCGCGCTTCGGCGTGGAGGAGTTGGTCATACAAGGAGGCGCGAATGGGCACGAACATCGAACCGACATCTGAGGCCGACTGTACCTTCGCCCGGGACGAACCGTTCCGGGTGAGCGGCGGCGAGCTGCGGCCTTTGACGCTGCGTTACGCGACCTACGGCGCGCTCGACGAGCGGCGCGACAACGCCGTCCTCGTCTGTCACGCGCTCTCGGGCTCGGCGCGCGTGGGCGACTGGTGGCCGGAGCTGTTCGGGGCGGGGCGCCCCTTCGACACAGACCGTTACTGCGTCATCGGCGTCAACGTCGTCGGCTCTTGCTACGGCTCGACGGGGCCGTGCTCCACGGACGCGCGGACGGGCGAGGCTTACGGCGGCGACTTCCCGCTCGTCACCATCGGCGACATGGTGCGCGCGCAGTCGCTCGTGCTCGAACACCTCGGCATCAAGCGGCTGCGCGCGGTCGTGGGCGGCTCCATCGGCGGGATGCAGGCTTTGCAGTGGGCGGTCGATTTCCCCGAGCGAGTCGAGAGGTGCGTGGCCGTCGGGGCGGCGCCGCTGCCGGCGTTGGGGCTCGCGCTAAATCATCTGCAAAGGCAGGCCATCACGAACGACCCGCTGTGGCGCGGCGGGCACTACGAAGAGGGCGAGCAGCCCGAGGCGGGCCTCGCGCTGGCGCGCGGCATCGCCATGTGCTCTTACAAGTCGGCGGGGCTGTTCGACGAGCGCTTCGGGCGCAACCCCGACCGCGCGGGCGAAGACCCGGGCCGTTCGCTGGGCGAGCGCTTCGACGTGGCGGGCTACCTCGACCATCAGGGGCGGACGTTCACCGGGCGCTTCGACGCCAACTCCTACCTCATTCTGTCGAAGGCGATGGATACCTTCGACCTCGCGCGCGGCTACGCATCCGAAGAGGAGGCACTTCGCCGCATCAACGCGCGCGTGCTGCTGGTCGGCATCACCTCGGACTGGCTCTTCCCCGCGGGCGAGGTTCGCGCCCTTGCCCGACGTATGTCATCAGTCGGCGTGCAATGTCGTTATGAAGAACTGGCGTCGGCGCACGGGCATGACGGCTTCCTCGCCGACGCCGACCTGCTCGCGCCGCTGCTCTGCGAGGCGCTGTCCGAGCAGAAGGGCCGCGCAGCACAACAGGCGGCGTGAAGGAATAAAGGTCAGAACCACCCGCTACCGCGGGCGGTTCTGACCTGTTTATCTAGAGCGCAGCTTCGCCGCGCTCGCCCGTGCGGATGCGAACCACGTCGTCGAGGGTGGTGACGAAGATTTTGCCGTCGCCGAACTTGCCCGTCCGCGCCGTGCGCGTGATGGCGCCGACGACGAACTCCTCGATGTCGTCGGGGATGATGACCTCGATCTTCGCCTTCGGGACGAACTCGATCTGGTACTCCGCGCCGCGGTAGGTCTCCGTGTGTCCGCGCTGCCGCCCGTAGCCCTGCACCTCGCTGACGGTCATCCCTAAGACGTTCACCTCCTGTAGTGCATTCTTCACCGCGTCGAGCAGGTGCGGTCTGACGATGGCTTCGACTTTTTTCATCCGTGTCTCCTCAGGGGTTGTGATGTGGCTTGGGCGGCGGTGCCCTCGCCTCCGGGTAAGAGCTGTTCCGAGATGGCGGCCTCCGCGGCGCGCATGGCGGGTTCGGCGAGCTTCGCACCCGTCGGGTCGGTCACGTAGAACACGTCGAGCGCGTCGCTCTTCTCCGTGGCTACCTTGGCGCAGACGATGTCGAGGCCGAGGTTCGCGAGCGCGCTCGCGCTGCGGTTGGGGAGTCCGGGCTCGTCGGCCGCGCGGGCGGCGATCATGGTCGCAGAGGGCGCGCC
>CAXTSK010000067.1:14143-14482 GCA_964246655.1 uncultured Pyrinomonadaceae bacterium | reverse complement strand
GCGCCATCGAAGGCCCGGCGCGGCGCGGCCGCGTCCTCTTCAACGACGGCCGCATCGTAGACGCCGAGTGCGAAGAGGCGCGCGGCACCCTCGCCTTCCGCCTGCTCGTCGAAGTCACCTCCGGCGGCTTCGACTTCACCCGGAGCAAAAACGAATTCCCCGTCCGCATCCAGGCGCCCTCCAACACCAACCTCATCCTCGATACGCTGAGGCAGATGGACGAGGAGAAGAACGGGGGTGATGAGTGATAAGTGATGAGAGTTTGCAAAGCCCCGTAGGGGCTTCATGTTTATAGCCCATGCGAGTTTAATGACGCCGAGCCGCCGGGGGGGGGGCGGG
>CAXTSK010000067.1:0-14133 GCA_964246655.1 uncultured Pyrinomonadaceae bacterium | reverse complement strand
AAAACCCCGTTTGGGGATTAATTTTTATCGCCCTTCCTTGATAACGCCCGCCGCCCCCGGTGGGGGCCACTTTGTACATATCGCCCCTCCGGGGCTCGGCAGATTTATAAGCAACCTTGAGCTATAAACATTCCGCCCCTGGAGGGGCTTCAGTCCATCAACACTCTCGTCCGTAAAGATTCGGCGACTTCGAGGGCGGCGAGGAGGCGGAGGAACTGTTGGTAGTTGCGGCTGCGCGTGCGGATGCGCTGGCGCTCGGCTTCGGAGAGGTCGAGGCGCAGGACGAGGTCGAGGAAGTCGTAGTAGTCGGCGGCGGCCGAGAGCGGCAGTTCGCGCGTGTAGGTGGTGCGCGCGGCGTCCTCGGAGGTGAAGCCCGCGAGCGCGTCGAAGAGGTGGTCGGTCGTCAGGTGCGAGCCCTGGCGCGCGAGCCGGATCGGCAGGCGCAGCTCGAAGAAGCGCAGCCCGTTCGAGGTCGTCACCGCGCGCAGGGACTTCGTGCCCTCGCCGTCAAAGGGCGAGTCGTTGTCTAAGAGCACCTTCAACAGTCGCGGCCAATCCTGCTCGTCAATCGTGTCGAGCGCGAGCTGGACTCGGTCGGCTAAGAACTTCTCGAACTGACCTTCGACCGGGTAGGTGACGCGGCCGAGACAGCCGACGGGCTCGCCCTCGCCGGCCGCCTCGGTGGGCAGGCGCGCGGGGCAGCTTGCGCAGATGACCGTCTCGGCCTTCATGCGCTCGATCTCTTCGGCGGCGCGCTCGACGAAGCGCACCTTCTCTTCGGAAGGCGCGAGGTGCTCGCCCGTCGTCAGGCGCGTGTGCAGACTCCCCAGCCGCCCCCAGGCGCGCAGGTGCTCCTCGTCGTAACGCGCCCGCAGCGCACACGGGTACTCGATGGCGAACTCCAGTGACAACCCTTCAAACTCCGTCGCGAGGTTAGCTCAGAGCAGGAAGCCTGCGCCGTGAGGCGCGCTCCGGCCCGGACGCGGCTATAATAACAGAGCCGGAGACGAAGGCTTAAACGGACGCCCGAAAGGAATCAAGCAGGATGGTAGCCGCGCTCGCCGAGGCGCCAGGGCCGAGGGGCTTCTGGCCGGTCGGACACGTCGTACAGTTCCGCCGCGACCCGTTGGCGCTGCTCACGCGCGTGGCGCGCGAGTACGGCGACGTGGCGCGCTTCAGCGCCGCGACGCAGACCGTCTACCTGCTCAACCATCCCGATTTCGTCAAGGACGTGCTCGTCACCAACCACGCGCGCTTCAAGAAGGGGCGCGCGCTGCAACGCGCCAAGCGCCTGCTCGGCGAAGGGCTCCTGACGAGCGAGGGCGACTTCTGGCGAAGGCAACGCCGCCTCGCGCAGCCCGCCTTCCACCGGCAGCGCGTCGGCTCTTACGCCGAGACGATGGTCGCGTACGCCGAGAAGACCTCGGCGCGCTGGCGCGACGGCGAGACCCTCGACGTGTCGGGCGAGATGATGCGGCTCACGCTCGCCGTCGTCGGCAAGACTTTGTTCGACGCCGACGTAGAGTCCGACGCCGACGAGGTCGGCTCGGCGCTCGCGGAGGTGATGAGCCTCTTCGGCTACCTGATGCTCCCGTTCTCGGAGCTGCTCGAAAAACTCCCGCTCCCGCCGCGCCGCCGCTTCGAGCGCGCACGCGCGCGGCTCGACGCGGTCATCTACCGTATCATCGAGGAGCGCAGGCGCGAGGGGCTCGACCGCGGCGACCTGCTCTCGACGCTGCTGCACGCGTCGGACGAGGAGGGCGACCGGACGAGCATGACCGACGAGCAGTTGCGCGACGAGTTGATGACCATCTTCCTCGCGGGCCACGAGACGACGGCCAACGCGCTCGCGTGGACGTGGTACTTGCTTTCTCAAAACCCGGAGGCCGAGGCGCGTCTGCACGCGGAGCTTGAAAGTGTTTTGGAAGGTCGTCTTCCCACGGCCGAGGACTTCCCGCGGCTGCGTTACACGGAGATGGTCGTGGCCGAGTCGATGCGGCTCTACCCGCCGGCGTGGGCCGTCGGCCGGCTCGCGCTTGAAGACCACGAGGTCGGCGGCTACCTCATCCCGCGCGGCGCGCTCGTCCTCGTCAGCCAGTACGTCATGCACCGCGACCCGCGCTTCTGGCCCGACCCCGAGCGCTTCGACCCCAAACGTTTCGCACCTGAAGCGAAGGCCGCGCGCCCGCAGTTTTCCTACTTCCCCTTCGGCGGCGGCCCGCGCCGCTGCGTCGGCGAAGGCTTCGCGTGGATGGAGGCCGTGCTCATCCTCGCCACGCTCGCGCGCCGCTGGCGCCTGCGGCTCGCGCCCGGCGCCGTCATCCGAACTGAACCACGCATCACCCTCCGCCCCGGCAAAGGCGGCATGCCGATGAGACTGGAAATCAGGTCAGTACCACCCGCGGTAGCGGCTAATCGCAGGTGCCGGGTAACAAAGGGCCACCCGCTACCGCGGGTGGTACTGACCGCTACGGCGTTACACTCAATTGCCTGCCCGTTCGCGACGCTGTTAAGCTTGACTGCTCGTTGACTGAACCACTTCAGAAGCCTTTTACCCAGGAGAGAGGATGCCAATCACGGCGGAGTTCATCGAGACGTTCAGGGTCGTCTGCCCGGCCTGTAAGGGGAAGGTCGTGCTCAAGGAGGATGCGAGCGGCATCAAGTGCACCCAGTGCCGCCGTGTCTATCCCGTCCGCAACGATATCCCCGCGCTCATCGTCGAAGAGGCGACCGTCGAGGATGAAGAGCACGGCAAGACAGACTGAGCCGCGCCCCTTCGCGCACGTTGCGCCTATCACCTTCGATGGTGGTGCGGCCGCGCCGCGCCCGCTCGCGCCCGCGCGCTGGGACTGGTCGCGCGTGCGTAGCGTGCTCGTCGTGCGCCTGCGCTCGATAGGCGACACGGTGCTGGCGACGCCCTCGCTTCACGCGCTGCGCCGCTTCCTGCCACACGCGCGCATCGACGTGCTGCTGGAAGACTGGGTCGCGCCGCTCCTCGAAGGCTCGGACGACGTTGACAGGGTCTTGACCGTGCGTCGCAAGAGCCAGTCGTCGCGGCTGCGCGTCGCGCGGCAGTTGCGGGCCGAAGGCTACGACGTGGCCTACAATCTGCACGGTGGGAGCACGGCCGCGCTGCTCGTGCGCGCCTCGGGCGCGCGGCACCGCGTCGGCTACGCAGACTACGCTTACGCCGCGCTGCACAACCACGCCGCGCCGCCTTCGTCCGAGCTTTGGGGATTGGAGAAGACGCACTCGGCCGAGCAGCAGCTCGCGCTCCTCGGTTGGACGGGCGTGCCAGTCACCGACCGTCCGGCGTCGCGCCTCGCCGTCGCGAACGCGGCCGCGGCCGTCATCGGGCGGAGGTTAGATGAAGAGGCAAGGCTTTCTCCTAGTCAACCCTTCGCGCTCATACACCCGGCGGCGGCCTTTGACACGAAGACATGGGCGGCCGCCAACTTCGCGCGCGTCGTCGAGCACCTCGCGGCGCGCGGCCTCGCGTCCATCGCCGTCGCCGCGCCCGGCGAAGAGAAGGTGATTGACGAAGTGCGCGCGCACTCCCGCGCGCCGCTCGCGGGCTTCACAGACCTGAGCCTGCCCGAGCTGACGGCGCTCGCCGCACGTTCGACGCTCTTCGTCGGGAACGACAGCGGCGTGGCTCACGTCGCGGCGGCCGTCCGCGTGCCGCAGGTCGTCGTCTTCGGCTCGTCGAACGTCGCGCACTGGCGCCCCTGGACTGCGGCGCCCGCCGAAGTCGTGCGCGAAGAGATGCACTGCGCGCCCTGCCCCGGCTACACCTGCGCCGAGTTCGGCGCGCCCGAGTGCATCCGCCGCGTCCCCGCCGAACGCGTCGTCGCGGCAGTCGAAAGAGTGCTGAAGTCAGTAGACAGTAGTCAGTAGACAATGATGTGGTCGTTGAGGATGACGACCGGACGGCCGACTGACGAAAGATTTTTCTACTGACTGCTGACTACTGTCTACTTATGAATCTGACAGCGAAACGTGTGAGTGAGATTGTCGCGGCGATGCGCGGCCGGTCGGTCACGGTCTACGGCGACGTGATGCTCGACGAGTTCGTGTGGGGCGACGTGTCGCGCATCTCGCCGGAGGCGCCCGTCCCCGTCGTAGACATCCGGCGCGAGTCCGTCAGGCTCGGCGGCGCGGCCAACGTCCTGGCGAACCTGCGCGCTCTGGGCGTGCGCACGTCGCTCGTCGGCGTTGTCGGCGCCGACCGCGCGGGCGAGCGTGTGCGCGCCGAACTGCGCGACGCGGGCGCCGACGCGCGCGAAGAGAACCTGATGACGGACGTGAGCCGACCCACCACGCTCAAGACGCGCATCATCGCGCACAACCAGCTGGTCGTGCGTGCCGACCGCGAGCGGCGCGCGCACGTTGACGGCCCCGTCGAGGAGCGGATTGTTAATGCGCTCAGGAGACTGTTGAAGGAGTCGGACGCGCTCGTCGTCTCGGACTACGACAAGGGCGCGGTCACGCCGGGCGTGCTCGGCGAGATTCTGCCGGCGGCGGAGGCGGCGGGCGTCCCCGTGCTGGTTGACCCGAAGCTGCGGAACTTCGACGCGTATCGCCCGGCGACGCTCGTCACGCCGAACCACCACGAGGCGCTGCGCGTGACGAGCACCGAGGACGACACGGACGAGGGCATGGCGCGCGCGGCACAGGCAATCCTCAGTCGCTTAGGCTGCGGCTCAGTGCTCATCACGCGGGGCGAGCGCGGGATGATGCTTCTGAGCGAGGGGGGCGAGCCCGTCTACGTCCCGACGGCGGCGCGCGAGGTCTACGACGTGACGGGCGCGGGCGACACGGTCATCGCGACGCTGGCGGCTTCGCTCGCGGCGGGCGCGACGCTGGTGGAGGCGTCGGTGCTCGCCAACCACGCGGCGGGCGTCGTCGTCGCCAAACTCGGCACGGCCACCGCCAGCACCGAAGAACTTCTCGCCTCGTTCCCGCCCGACGCGCCCTGCTGAAAACCTTCTGCCCGCGTCTGTGCATCACAGCGTCAGGGTCGGGAGGTAAGAAAGTGATGACGAACGGCAGCGGTCTTCTCTTTGTGCTTCTTACCGGCGCGTGTGTCGCGGCGGGTGCGGCGTGTGGCGCGCGCGTGGGTCAGACGGCGCGGGCTGATACCGTCGCGCCCGCGGGCTCGTCTCCGGCGCCCACGCCGGTGTCCGTGCCTGACGGCGTCGCGCCTTTGACCAAGGAAGAGGAGGAGCTGAACCTTCGGCCGCTGAAGTTGCCGCTGGCGGAGCCGCGGGTCGTGGTGGAGAAGGGCGCGCGCCGTCTGAGGCTCTATGCGGGCGGCGAGGTGGTGCGCGTGCGGCGCGTCGCGCTCGGCTTCACGCCGGAGGGCGACAAGGTGAAGCAGGGAGACGGGCGGACGCCGGAGGGCGACTTTCAGGTCTGTATGAAGAACGCGAAGAGCAGCTTCTATCTCTCGCTCGGCCTGACCTACCCGAACGCGCAGGACGCGGGGCGCGGCCTGCGCGACGGGCTCATCACGCAGGCTCAACACAAGAGCATCACGCGCGCGCTGACGGCGGGGCGCTGCCCGCCTTGGAACACGGCGCTCGGCGGCGAAATCTTTATCCACGGCGGCGGCAACGGACGCGACTGGACGTTCGGCTGCGTCGCGTTAGAGAACCCCGAGATTAAAGAACTCTTCGACACCCTCCCGGCGGGCACGCCCGTCCGCATCGTGCCGTGAAGGGCCGGAGCGGACACACCTGTGGCGCATGAAAAAAGGGCTCCCGGATTTCCGGGAGCCCTTTGTCCGTCAAAGCGCCGGACGTTAGAAGTCATAGCGGACGCCGAACTGCATGACGCGCGCGGTGCTGGCCGAGCCGGTGACCTGCCCGAAGGAGGTCGAGCCGATGTCGAGGCTGGACGGCAGGCCGAAGGAGTGGTGGTTGAAGGCGTTGTAAGCCTCCCAGCGGATTTGCAGCCGTTGCGTCTCCGACCACGGCAGCCTGAAGTTCTTCAGCAGCGCCGTGTCCATATTCCAGAAGCTTGGCCCGCGCAGCGCGTTCCGGTTGCCGGGCTCGCCGTGGCGCGGGTAGCGGATGGCTGCGAGCGCCGCCTCGGGGTCGGCGAAGAACTGGATCGTCCCGTCGGAGGCGTTGTGGATATCCGCCCTCAGCGCGTTGGGGTCGCCTTCGGTCACCGCCGGGACGCCGTTGTTCCCGTCGAAGATGTAGCTCGTCGGCCACGAAGAGGTCGCGAGGCTGAAGGGTAGCCCGCTCCGGGCGGTAAAGATGCCCGAGAACGTCCAGCCGCCGATGATGGCGTTCACCCAGCCGGGGGCGTCGCCGAAGAAGGCGCGCCCGCGCCCGACCGGAAGCTCCCAGATGCCGTTCACGTTGAAGAGGTGACGGATGTCGAAGTCGGAGTTCGCGCGGCAGACGCGGAGGTTGCGGGCATCGCAGATGAGCCCGCCCGAGGTCGTCACGTTGGCGACCGTTGACTGGTTGTCGATGGAGTGCGACCAGGTGTAGTTGGCGTCGAACTGGACGCCCTGCGAGAAGCGCTTGCGCAGGCTGACCAGCACGCCGTTGTAGCTCGACGACCCGAAGTTCTTGACGTAGCCCGCCGTACCGAACTGCGAGCCGAGCCCGACGTTCGGCCTGAGCAGCCCGTTGGCGTAGAGCGCCTGCACGGTGTCGGCCGTGTCGCCGATGGCTACGAGGTCGCCGAAGTTCGCGGCGACCACGTCCGTGCAGGAGACACCGAACCTCGTCAGGCAGGGCGTGAGCCCCCTGGCCGCCCGCGCCGCGTTGACCTGGTTCTCGAACCAGGGCTGCGGGGTCACGGCGGCGCCCGAGTTGAGTTGAGTTTGCAGCCCGTTCAGCGCGGCGATCATGCCCTGGCCGGAAGCCGGGTCTTTGAAATCCAATATCTGCGAGGCGTCGGCGAGGGCGAAGAGCTTGCGCCCCTGCCGCCCGACGTAGGACACGTCGAGGAGGAAGTTGCCGGGCACCTCGCGCTGGAAGCCGAGGCTGTACTGGATCGAGTACGGTATCCGGAAGTTCGGGTCGACGACGTAGGTGAAACCGTTGACGGCGGTGCCGTTGGGGACGCCGTTCTGGACGAAGGGAGTGAACGGCCGGGTGACGGCGGGCGCGACGTTCTGCACCGGCAGGGAGTTGATGCCCGCGAACCGCGGATCGCTCAGCAGAGAGGCGTTCGGATCCCCGTTGCCGAAGTTGGTCGTCGCCGAGTTGGCGAAGATGAAGGTGTTCTGGTCCTGAAGGAACGAGATGCCGCCGCCCGGCCGGTCGTAGACCACCGAGCCGCCGCCGCGGATGACCATCCGCCGATCGCCGAAGAGCTTGCCCAGGAAGCCGTCCTTGAACGAAGGGTTATAGGCGAAGCTCAGGCGCGGGCCGAAGTTGTTCCAGTCCGGATTGTAGAAGGGACGGGCGTTGTTGGCCTTGCCGCCGAGGTCGTAGGTGAGCAACGGTACGGCGTTAGCCCCGGCGATGCCGGCCGCGGCGTTCGCCTGCCGGATGTTGAAGATGGTGTCGAAGTCCGCGTCGGCGTTCTGCACGGCCTGCGCCCCGTTCACCTCGTAAGGGGCGGGGTAGTAGTGCCAGCGGACGCCGTACGTGATCGTCAGGTCGTCGCGCATCTTCCAACTATCCTGCCCGTAGAACTCCCACTCGTCGTAGCGGTAGTCGCGGGACTTGCCCGTGCCCTGGGGCAGGGCGTTGCCCGACGGGTCGTAGTTGAAGTTGGTCGAAACCAGCGCGACGCGCCCCAGAAGGAAGGCGAAGGCGGTGTCGTAGTTGCCGGTGCGGGTGGTGCCCGCCCCGATGGTGCCGGGGCGCAGCGAGGCGTTGAGGTTCGGCGTGTTGCCGCCCAGGCCGAGCGTGACGAAGTTGAAGTCGAACACTTGGCTTGACCTCTGGTGGATCGGCTTGAACGAGCCGCCGAACTGCATGGCGTGCGACCCGTGCGTCCAACTCAAGTCGTCGCGCAGCGTGGGCACGGGCACGTAGCGGGCCTGGCTCTGGGCGGTCGGGAAGGGGGACGAGAGCAGGCCGAAGGTGCCGCCGGTGGGGCTGGGCGACCCGAACTGGTTCGGGAAGGTCGGCGCGAACGTGGCCGGGGTCAGGAAGCCCGACCGTGAATAGCCGAAGGTCGCCTGGTTGACGATGCTCGGCGAGGCGACCCAGTTGTGGCCGACGACCACCGCGTAGTCGTTGACGACCTGCAAGCCGCTCTCGGGGTCTTGCGGGAACTGCTGGGCCACGGTGTTCGTCGTGTCCGTCGTCGTCCCCCTGGAGAGGCTGAGGCGCCCGAACATCCTCTGGTTGGCGGTGATGTTGTAGTCACCGCGCATCGTGTAGTTGTTCGAGGAGAGGTGCGAAGGCGAGTTGAAGCGGAAGCCGGCGGTGTTGATGCCGTCGCCGGCCGAGAAGTCGTTGGGCAGCGGGTAGCGGTCGTTGATGAGGCCGAGCAGCGCCGCGTTCGCGCCGACGTGCTGCGGGTCGAGCGCCGCGACCTGCGCCGGCGTCAGCACCGTGATGCACTCCGGCCGCGTGTTGAGCCGGGCGCCTTGCGGGCAGTTGGCGGTGTTGTTGAGGAAGGCCAGCCCGCCCTGACGGAAGTTCGCGGTCGGGACGATGCGGAGGTTGGTCACGCCCTGCGCGTCGCGCCGCCCTTCGAAGTCGAAGAAGAAGAAGAGCTTGTCCTTGCCGTCGAAGACGCGCGGGCCGCCCTCGCCGAAGCGCGGGAAGTAGACGGGGCCGCCGATGCTGCCGCCGAACTGGTTGCGCGTCAGTTGCGGGCGCTTGATGCCGGACCGGTTGTTGAAGAAGGTGTTGGCGGCGGTCGCCGCCGTGCGGTTGAACTCGCGCAGGGAGCCGTGGAACTCGTTGCTCCCGCTCTTGGTGATTAACTCGATCTGGCCGCCGCTGCTCCGGCCTTCGGCCGCGCCCGGGTTGACCGAGACGGTGCGAAACTCCTGGATGGCGTCGATGGGCGCGTTGCCCGTCGTGATGAACGCCTGGCCCGTGGTCACGTCGTTGGCGTCGATGCCGTCCACGGTGATGTTGCCCTGGTCGGCGCGCGAGCCCGTCACCGAGCCCACGCGATTCGTCGCGCCCGTGCCGACGTTGTTCCCGATGACGCCCGGCTGGAGGCCGATGAGCGCGGCAGGCGAGCCGCGGAACTGCACCGGCAGGTCGATCATGCGGCGCGTCTCGATGGTGTTGCCGATGCTGGCGTCGGTGGTGTTGAGCGTGGCCCCGGCCTCGGCCGTCACCGAGACGGTCTCGGAGACCGCCCCGGCCGTCAACTGCACGTTCTGCGTCTCGACGTTCCCGACGCGGAGCGCCACGTCCGTGAGTGTGAACGCCTGGAAGCCGCCGGCCGTGACGCTGATCGTGTAGCCCTGCCCGGGCTGCACCTGAGCGAACCGGTAGACTCCCTGCTCGTCGGTGGTTGTCGTAACCTGTTTCGAAGTCTTTGTGTCAGTCAGGGTCACCGTCGCGCCTGCGATGACTGCTCCGTTGGGGTCAGTCACAACTCCCGTCACTGAGGACGTTGAGGAGGTGACCTGGGCCGAAACCGCGAGCGGAAGCAGCAGCAGGAGGAGCAGCGACATGACCAACGAAGTCCTTGCTTGAGTCATACTTTTCTCCCTGATAATTCTGTTCGGGCCGGAGCGTCTTGCGACCTCGGCCACGGCTAACGCCGCGCCCGTGAGCGGGCGGCGAGGTGACAACGCTGAGAGAAAATGTTTCATGGCGAAATCCTTTCCGGGCGTTGCGTCACCTCGCGTCTGGGGCACACCCCAACCCGCCCGCCGGCGTTGCGCGCGGCGGGAACGTGTGTCGCGGGTACGGATAATTGGATTTGTGGGCGGGGAAGGAACCGATTTCGTCTTCCCCGAACCTACAACATATTAGAGGGGCAATCCCCATGCCCGCGCGTACGTCGGGTGGGATGTCTCGGCTTTCCGTCGGAGAAGAAATCTGCGAGGCGGGACGGGACTTTGGAAACTTGGAGAATTTGGAAAGGCGATTCAAACAATCGAATAAAATAAGATTGAGGTGGCGTTCATCGTTTCGTACGCGCCCCGGCCTTCGGAGCGTCCCGCTTGCCGAATCGCGCCGTTTCCTTCGAATTCTAAGGAGGTGAAAACGTCGCGCCGCCGAGGCGTGAGGAACAGACATGAAGCCCGCCCATATCCGGTCTCTCTTATCGTCTCTCCTACTCATTTCGCTTCTCGCCGCCGCGCCCACAGGCCGAGCCTTCGGCGCGCAGAGCCAGACGCGCGAGCGCCGCACCGCGCCGCAGACTCAAGCGCCGACGCCGACGCCCGCGCGTACGCAGGCGACTCCCGCGCGCCCGACGCCGACTCCCGCCACCTCACAGAAGCCGACGCCGACTCCGACGCCGACTCCGGCCGCGACTCCGGCGGCGCCGCAGACGCTCGAAGAGTTGCGCGCGCGCATCCGCGAAGTCATCGCGCGGCCCGAGTTCTCTGCGTCGCGCGTCGCGGTCAAGGTCGCCTCGCTCGACACGGGGCGGGTGCTCTTCGAGCAGGACGCGCGCAAGTGGATGCAGCCCGCTTCGAACATGAAGCTCTACACGGTGGCCGCCGCGCTCGACCGCCTGACGCCGGACTACCGCTTCATCACGTCGGTCTACGCGCCCGCGCGGCCGGACGCCTCGGGCACGGTGCGTGGCGACCTCGTCGTCTACGGCCGCGGCGACCCGACCTTCGCCGTGCGCTTCAACCCCGAGGGGAACGCCGACTACGCGCTCGCCATCGACGCGCTGGCCGCGGACATCTACACGGCCGGCGTCCGCCGCGTCGAAGGCGACCTCGTCGGCGACGAGAGCTATTTCGCGGGCGCGCCCGTCCCTCCGGGGTGGGAGTGGGACGACTTACAGTGGTACTACGGCGCGGAGGTCTCGGCGCTCACGGTCAACGACAACTCGGTAGACCTCTCCGTCAAGCCCGGCGCGAGCGTCGGCGCTCCCGCGCGCATCACGCTCGGGCCTTCGACCCCGCTCGTCACCATCATCGACCGCACGACCACGAGCGAGCGCGGCACGACGCGCGACCTGAGCGTCAACCGCGCGCTCGGGCAGAACACCATCGAGATACGCGGTCGCCTGCCCATCGACGACCGCGGCTACTCGGCGAGCCTCGCCGTCTCGCGCCCGGCGCTCGTCTTCGCCACGATGCTGCGCGCCTCGCTCGAACGGCGCGGCGTCGTCTTCACCGGCCAGACGCGCACGATGGATGCGTTAGGGCGTGCCGACGGCAAGCCGCTGCCCGTCTCCTCGCTGGTCGAGATTGCCGCGCGCAAGTCGCCGCCGCTCTCGGTCATCGCCGCGCAGACCTTGAAGCCGAGCCAGAATCTCTACGCGGAACTTCTGCTGCGCACGCTCGGCAAGACGGCCGGCTCGGCCGACCCGAAGCTTTCGAGCGAGGACGCGGGCGAGCAGGTTGTCAGAAATTTTCTGACGCAGGCGGGCATCGACCCGACGGGCCTCGTCATGAACGATGGCTCCGGCCTCTCGCGCTCAGACCTCGTCACGGCCGACACGACCTTGCAACTGCTCGTCTACATGAACCGCCACCGCTTCGGCTCCGAGTTCAGACTGGCGCTGCCCGTCGCGGGCGTGGACGGGACGCTCCGCAACCGCATGAAGGGCACGCCCGCGCAGGGGAACGTCCGCGCGAAGACGGGGACGCTGGGGACGGCAACCTCGCTCTCGGGCTACGTCTTCAGCGCCGTGGGCGAGCGGCTCGCCTTCTCGCTGATGATCAACAACCCGCCGCGCGACACCAACCCGCGCACGGACTTTACCGACGCCGTCGCCGTCCTCCTCGCCTCCTTCGCCGGCAGGTCGTAAAGGAGAGTTCAAAGTTGAAAGTTCAAGGTTCAAAGTTGAAAGTTGAAGTTCTTAACTTTGAACCTTGAACTTTCAACTTTGAACTTATAAAGACTATGCGCTTCGTTAAATTCCACGGCTACGGTAACGACTACCTCGTCTTCGAGGCGGCCGAGCTGAAAGGCGTCGGCCTGACCCCCGATTTCGAGCGCGTCGGCGCGGGCGAGCCCTTCTTCGAGTTCGTGAAGAAGGTTTGCGACAGACACTTCGGCGCGGGTTCGGACGGCGTCGCGGTCGTCGAGCCTTTAGAGGAGGAGGCGGACTTCCGCCTGCACATCTTCAACCCGGACGGCGGCGAGGCGGCGATGTCGGGCAACGGCTCGCGCTGCGCCGCCGCGTACCTGCACTACGCGGGGCTCTGGTCGGCGGAGGAACTGCGCTTCTCGACGCGCGCGGGCGTCAAGCGCTACCGGCTGCGCGGACGTTTGGGCGAGGGCGCGTTCCGCTTCGAGGCAGAGATCGGGCGGCCGCGGTTCGACAGCGCCTCAATCCCGATGCTGACCGGCGAGCCGCATGCGGAGGTGCGCGAATACCCCCTCGCGCTCCCAGGCGGCGAGTTCGTCCGCGTCACGGCGCTCCAGATGTGCAACCCGAACTGCTGCGCCTTCGTGAGGGATTTGGAGGCCGTGGACTGGCGTCGTCTCGGCCGAATTATCGAGTCGCACGCAGCCTTCCCCGAGCGCACGAACGTCGAGTTCATACGCGTCCTCAACCGCCGAAACATCGAGGCGCGCGTCTGGGAGCGCGGCGCGGGCGAAACACTCTCGTCGGGGACGGGCGCGTCCGCGGCGGCCGTGGCCTCGATGGTCGGCGGCCACACGGACAGGCACGTAAAGGTCTCTATGCCCGGCGGCCTGCTCGAAGTCCTCTGGCGCGAGGACGGTGAGGTGCTTCTGACGGGCGAGGCCGAGGTCGTCTACCAAGGCGAGTGGCTCGGGTGAAATTGGTGTTTAAAGGGGAGGCGTTAACGGTTGAAGGGGCAAGACTTGGTTCGCTCACGGACGCTTAAAAAACGGCTCCCGGAGTCCCCTTTCGGTACGGATTTTTAGGGCACATTGCAACTAGACATACGCTAAATCCTTGTGTTACTTTCTCTTGCATGGCAAGCGGGCTTAATGTTCGCTTGCCATTCGCTTTGTATTGGATTCTTTCAGCGCTCTGCATCAAGGACGTTGTTCCCCAACTCTGGCTGACTCTTCAAACTCCTAGAGCCGGAGGTCGAGGACGGGAGGTCACTTACCTCCTCGCGCGCCGCTGAGAGACTTGAAATCGGTAGGAGGACCGAGAATGAGTAAACCCCTTGTCGGGGGGAGCGCGGCCGTGGCCGTTCTCCTCTCATGTTCTTTGCTCTTTTTAGCTAAGACTTCAGTCGCAGAACCCCTCGGGCAAAACCCGCAGGAGATGCTACAGAAGGGCGCCGTCACGGAGAATAACAACCCCGGCGTCGAGACTACACAGCCGTCGGACGCCGCTGAGGACGGCGGCGCGGAGAAGAAAGAAGCGGAGGCGGCCCCGCTGAACGAAACGAAGGCCGCGATTGACAAAACGGAGACGGGAGCCGAGGCGGAGGCGACTTCGCCGACCGTGTCTTTCACGGCGACGGCCTACAGCCTCCGCGGGCGCACCGCGACGGGCGCTGGCGTCCGGCGCGGCATCATCGCCGCAGACCGCCGCGTGCTGCCTTTGGGCACGCGCGTCAGGCTCGAAGCAGGCTCCTACAGCGGCGAATACGTCGTCGCGGACACGGGTGGCGCCGTGCGCGGTCGCAAGATCGACATCTGGGTGCCAGTCACGTCGGAAGCCATGCGCTTCGGGAAACGCCCCGTGAAACTGACCGTCCTGACGCGCACGCGTCCGAGGACGACCACCGCGAAAGCAGGGAAGTAAGAACAAGCGGATAAAACTTTCGATTTGAAGAGTGTCGAAAGAAAAAGGGCCGCCGTCAGACGCACTGACGGCGGCTCCTTTGCTTTTCATCAAGAATTTCCACAGGTGGAAAACCCTTCGGACGCGGCCGCCGGTTGCGACTTTTCGCCCCCTAAGTTTAAGATTCGACTCATTTGAAGCCCGAAAATCAAAGTCTGCCCGCGCCCAAGCCTGCGCCGCTCGTCGAAGTCTGGCGCGGCCCCATCGTCGAGTCGCGCCACCGCGGTCACGTCGCCCCCGGTGGCCGCCTCCGCCCGGGCCTCGCAGCTTTAAGCGCGGCCC
>CAXTSK010000066.1:0-14759 GCA_964246655.1 uncultured Pyrinomonadaceae bacterium | reverse complement strand
GAAGCGTCGGGACGCCCCTCGCCCTTCAGCACGAGCAGCACGTCGTAGGCGTCGCCCTTGCTCGAATCATCCCAAAGCACCTCGACCGTGTAAGGCAGCGATTCCGCGAGCGCCCAGAACTCTTCCGGGTCTACGCCGATCCCGCGCACAGACCGCGGGAGCGCCTCAAGAAGCTCACCCGCCGTCTCTTCGGGGCGCATGACCGCCAGCAGTTCGACCATCTTGAACTCTGCCTCGCTGCGCGCGTTCGGCACGCTCGTCAGGCGCAGGGCTTCGGGCCGCGTCTCTTCGACGAGCGCGCGCAGCGCGGGCAGCGTCAGCGCATCCCTCTTCCAGCTCAGCCGCCGGCAGTCCGGCAGCGCGGGGGACGCTCCGCCTATCTCAAGCACCACGTCGTAGCGGAAGAGCGACATCTCGTTGCGGTAGACGCCGCGCTTGACGCGGACGCGCGCCTCCGTCACGTTCGGCAGGTGCCGCTTGAGCGCGCGGAAGAAGCCGGGCGCGATGACAAGCTCCTCCTCCTCCAAGAGGCTCTTCTTCACCTGCCGCCGTAGCTGCGCGAGGCCGAGGCCCGGCTGCGAGCGGTAGAGCTGGACGGAGGTGTGGAAGGCTTCGAGCGAGGGGAGACTGCGCACGTCGCCGACGAAGATGCGGCCGCCGGGGCGTACGACGCGGACGGCGCCCTCAAGGACTTTGAGGAGGTAGTTGATGTCGGTGAAGTACTGTGCGACCGAGTTGAGGATGACCGTGTCGAACGACCCGGCCTCTATCCCGTCGAACTCCTCCGCCGGGCGGCAAAGCAGCTTCACGTTCGAGAGCCCGAGCGAGCGGCCGAGCTGCCCGACGTGGCGCAGCGCGTTGGGCGAGAAGTCGGTGGCCCAATACTCCTGACAACGCGGGGCGATGCGGCTCAGCAGGAGGCCGGTGTCGCAGCCGATCTCAAGCACGCGGCCCGGGTTCAGGTCGAGTATGCGCTCCGCCGTGCGCTCGGCCCACTCGCGCATCTGCTCGGGCTCGATGCCCTCGCCCGTGTAGCTGCTCTTCCAGCCCGAGATGTTGAAGGTCGGGTCTGACTCGGGCGCCTCTTCGGCGTAAGCCTCGTCCCAAGCCATCTGCCCCTGCGAAGTAACTTCCTCCTCCTGCCCTTCCGCCTCGGCGGCGCCTTCGCCGCCCAACTCTTCCCGGCCGGCCACGACGTAAGCGACGAGGCGCTTGTCGCCTTCGGCCGCCTCACTGGCGACGACTACCGCCTCGGCCACCCCGGGGTGCTGCGTCAGCGCCGCCTCGACCTCGCCCAGCTCGATCCGGTGGCCGCGTATCTTCACCTGATGGTCGGCGCGGCCGAGGAACTCGACTTCGCCGCCCGCCACGTAGCGCGCCACGTCCCCCGTCCGGTACATGCGCGCGCCAACTTCACCGGAGAACGGGTCGGGCACGAACTTCTCTGCCGTCAGCCCCGGCCGGCCCAGGTACCCGCGCGCCACCCCGTCGCCCCCGATGTAGAGCTCGCCGGGGACGCCGACCGGCGCCGGCCGCAGCTGCGAGTCAAGGATGTAGAGTTCGGTGTTGCCGATGGGCCGCCCGATGGCGACCACCCCCGCGCCGGCCTCCTCCACCTGCTTGACTGCCGACCAGACGGTCGTTTCCGTCGGCCCGTACATGTTCCACAGCGTGCCACAGCGCGCCAGCAGTTTCTGCGCCAGCTCGCCGCCCAGCGCCTCGCCCCCGCAGAGCGCCTTCAGCCGGCGACTCCCGCCCCAGTGTGCTTCGAGCAGCAGGCGCCAGGTCGAGGGCGTCGCCTGCATCACCGTCGCCCCGCTCCCCTCAATCGCCTGCGCCAGCCGCCGCCCGTCGGTCGCCGCCTCCCGGCTGACGACTACCACCCGACCGCCGCACACCAGCGGCAGGTAGAGCTCCAGCGCCGCGATGTCGAACGAGAGCGTCGTCACCGACAGCAGCACGTCCCGGGCCGACAAGCCCGGGCGCCGCCGCATCGCGCTCAGAAAGTTGACCAGCGCACGGTGCGGAACCTGCACCCCCTTGGGCCGGCCCGTCGAGCCCGACGTGTAGATGACGTAGGCGAGATTCTCCGGCGTCGCCGACGAAGGCGCCTGCGCGCTGTGGCGCGAAATCTTCTCCCAGTCGGCGTCGAGGCGGACGAGGCTGAGGCTGCCCGCGGGGAGCCCCGCGGCCAGGCTCTCCTGCGTGAGCAGGACCCGTGCGCCCGAGTCGCGCAGGACGTAGTCGATGCGGTCGCGCGGGTAGGCTGGGTCGAGCGGCACGTATGCCGCCCCGGCCTTGAGCACGCCGAGCAGCGCGACGAGCATCTCCGCCGAGCGCTCCAAGCAGACGCCGACGAGCGACTCGGGGCCGGCGCCGAGGCCGCGCAGGTAGCCGGCGAGGCGGGAGCTGCGCTCGTCGAGTTCGGCGTATGTGAGGGAGCGCCCCTCGGACTCGACGGCGGGGGCCGCGGGCGAGAGGGCGGCCTGCGCCTCGAAGAGTTGGTGGAGGCAGGCGTCGCGCGGGTAGCTCTCCTCGGTGTCGTTCCAGTCTTCGAGCACCTGCGTGAGTTCTTCCGCGCCGAGCAGCGGCAGGTCGTCCACGCGCTCTTGCGGCGAAGCGGCCGCCGCTTCGAGCAGGGTGCCGAAGTGCGAGACGAGGCGGGCGACGGTCGTCTCGTCGAAGAGGTCGGTGTTGTATTCGAGCACGCCGCCGAGGCAGCCGTCGCCCGCCTCCTGCATCGAGAGCAGGAGGTCGAACTTCGCCGTCTTGTTCTCAACCTCCAAAGCCTGTACGGTGACGCCCGCCTGCTCAAGCTCGGAGGTCGGGGCGTTCTGGAGGATGAACATGACCTGGAAGAGCGGGTGCCGGCTCATGTCGCGTTCGGGCGCGATGGCCTCGACGACGGCCTCGAAGGGCACGTCCTGGTGCGCGTAAGCCTCAAGGCAGACTTCGCGCACGCGCCGCACGAGCGCGCGGAAGCTCGGCCCGCCGGAGAGGTCGGTCCGCAGGACGAGCGTGTTGATGAAGAAGCCGATGAGCCCCTCGGTCTCGGCGCGGCGTCGGTTCGCGATGGCCGTCCCGACGGAGATGTCCGTCTGCCCCGTGTAGCGCGAGAGGAGGGTCTGAAGCCCCGCGAGCAACACCATGAAGGTCGTGGCGCCCTGCTCGCGCGCGAGCCCCTTGAGCGACGCGTGGAGGTCGCGCCCGAGCCGGAACGTCTGCGTCGCGCCGCGGAAGCCCTCGACGGGCGGGCGCGGTCTGTCGGTGGGGAGTTCCAACGTCGCGGCTGCGTCGAGGCGGCGACGCCAGTGGTCGAGCTGCCTCTCCAACACCTCGCCGCGGAGCCAGCCGCGCTGCCAGACGGAGAAGTCCGCGTACTGCACCGGCAGCCCTTCGAGCGGCGACGGCCGCCCCGCGGCGAACGCCTCGTAGAGCGCGAGCGCGTCGCGCGTGAGCACGCCCTGCGACCAGCCGTCGCAGACGATGTGGTGCGTCGTCAGGAGCAGCACGTGCTCCCGCTCGCCCAGCCGCAGCAGGTTGACGCGCATGGGCGGCCCGCCCCGCAAGTCGAAGGTACGTTCGGCCTCCTCGGCTGCGAGCCGCGCGGCCTGCGCCGCGCGTGCGCGCGCGGGCAGAGGGCTCAAGGCGATCCGCGGCACGTGCACGGGCCGGTAAGGGGGGATGACCTGCGCCGGCTCGCCGCCGCCACCGATGAAGACCGTTCGCAGCGCCTCGTGCCGGAGGACGACCGCGTTGAGGCTCTGCTCCAGGGCCGCGAGGTTGAGCCCGCCCCGCAGGCGTAAGGCTATCGGCATGTTGTACGCCGTGCTCTCCGGCGTTAGTTGGTTGAGGAACCACATGCGCTGCTGCGCGTAGGAGAGCGGCAGCGGACCTCCCCTCGGCGCGGGTAGAAGCGGCGGCGCCTGCGGCCCCTGCCCCGCGCGCACCTCCGCCTCCACGACGCGCGCGAGGCCCGCGACCGTCGGCTCGTCGAAGAGGCGGCGCAGAGGTATCTCAAGAGAGAAGGCGTCGCGGACGCGCGCGACGAGTTGCGTCGCCAGCAGCGAGTGGCCGCCCAGCTCGAAGAAGTCGTCATGCGCCCCGACCCTCTGCAACCCGAGCACGCCCGCCCAGAGCCCGGCAAGTACCTCCTCAACCGGGGTGCGCGGAGCGACGTAAGCCTTCGCGTCAGCCATGAGCAACGGCTCGGGCGCGGGCAACGCGCGGCGGTCAACCTTCCCGTTCGCCATCAGCGGCAGCCGCTCCAACACGACGAACGCGGCGGGCACCATGTAGTCGGGCAGTCGTTCTTTGAGGTGCGCGCGCAACTCCTGTGCTGACGGCGCCGCCTCGCCTGCACCCGTCACGTACGCGACCAGACGCTTCTCGCCCGCGACGACTATCGTCTCGGCGACGCCCGCGTGTTGACGCAGCGCCGACTCAATCTCGCCCAGCTCGATGCGGAAGCCGCGTATCTTCACCTGATGATCAACGCGGCCCGCGAACTCGATTGAGCCGTCGGGCAGGAAGCGGCAGAGGTCGCCCGTGCGGTAGAGGCGCGCGCCTGGCTCCGCAGCGAAGTGGTTGGGCACGAAGCGTTCGGCCGTCAGCGGGGCGCGATGCAGGTAGCCGCGGCCGAGCCCACAGCCTCCGATGTACAGCTCGCCGGTCACGCCGACGGGCACGGGGTTCGACCAGCGGTCGAGGATGTAGACCTGCGTGTTGCCGAGCGGGAATCCCATCGGGACGACGCGGCGCGCGGTCAGCGGCTCGCACGTCCACTCGGTCGCCGCGATGGAAGTCTCGGTCGGGCCGTAGGAGTGGTGCAGCTCCGCGCCCAGCGTCTCGAAGAAGCGACGCAACGTCTCCAGCGAGAGCGCCTCGCCGCCGCAGATGACGCGCCTGAGCGCGCGGCAGTCTTCGATGCCCGGCTCGTCGATGAAGACGCGCAGCATCGAGGGGATGAAGTAGATCGAGGTGATGCCGTGCGTCTTGATCTCGTCGATGAGGTAGACGTTGTCGAGCTGTCCGCCTGGCCGCGCCACGCGGACTGAAGCGCCGACCCACAGCGGCCAGAACAGCTCCCAGACCGACGGGTCGAAGTTCAGCGAGGTCTTGAGCATGAACTTGTCGGACTCGTCGAGCCGGTAGGTCTCCTGCATCCAGCGCAGGCAGTTGACGACGCCGCCGTGATGGACCATCGCGCCCTTGGGCCGGCCCGTCGAGCCCGACGTGTAGATGACGTAGGCGAGATGGTCGGCCGTCGCGCCGCCCGCGGGGTTCTCGTCCCGCGCATCTTCGTTAAGCTTGCGGCAGTCGTCGAGACAGACGACCTGCGCGCCGGTCTCGGGCAGCGACGCGAGGAGGCGTTGCTGTGTGAGAAGAACGGGCGTGCCCGAGTCTTCCAGCATGAAGCGCAGACGCTCCTGCGGGTATTCGGGGTCGAGCGGCAGGTAGGCGCCGCCGGCCTTCAGGATAGCCAACAACCCGACGGCCATCTCAAGCGAACGCTCCATCAGCACGCCGACGAGCACGTCCGGCCCAACGCCCACGTCGCGCAGGCGATGTGCGAGACGGTTGGCGAGGCCGTTCAGCTCGGCGTAGGTGAGCCGGTCGTTCTCGAACTCGACGGCGACGCTGTCGGGCGTGCGCGCGGCCTGCCCCTCGAACAGCTCGTGGAGACAGAGGCCGGTCGGGTAGTCGCGCGCGGTGTCGTTCCATTCAAGGAGGATCTGCCTGCGCTCGCGGGCCGGGAGGAGGCACTCGTACTCGTGGCGGCGCAGCGGGTCGCGCGCCATCGCTTCGAGGACGGCGGAGTAGCAGCCGCCGACGGTCTCGGCCTGCGCGTCGGAGAGTTCGCCCGCGTCGTAGTTGAGGTCGAGCCTGACCTGCGACGTGTCGGGGTCGAGCTGGAAGTTCGCGGTGAGCCTCAAGTTCGTCCGCTCGAACCCGCCCGTGCCGAGCACCTCGACGCCGCCCGCCTCGCTCACCTGTTTGTAGACATGGAAGTGGACGAAGTTGAACGCGACCTCGAAGAGCGGCGCGTCCTTCCCGAACTCCTGTTGCAACCGCGCCATGGGGTAGCGCCGGAACGGGGCCAGCCCGCGCTCGGCCCTGAAGGTCTCCCGCACCAGCTTGACCCACGTGCCGCCGCGCAGGCGTTGGCGGAAGGGCACGGTGTTGAGGAAGAGCCCGAGCACGCTCTCGCCGTCGCCCGTCTCCGGACGCCCGTGCGAGACGAGGCCGGTCAGCACGTCGCCCTGCCCCGTCAGCAGACTCAGGGCGCGCAGGTGCGCCGCGAGCAAGACGGTCTTGATGGGGACGCCCGCCGTGCTCGCCAACGCCTTCAGCGCGTCGGCCACCTCGCGCGGGATTTCGACTTGCAGCGTGCCCGCGCCGTCGCGCTCTTGCGCGTCGGGCAGGCGCGGCAACAGGCTCGGCGTCGCGTCGGCGAGCCGCTCGGCCCAGTACGCCCGCGCTTCTTCGGAGTTCAGCGCCTCGCGCTCGGCGGCGACGAAGTCTGCGAAGGAGGCCGCGAGCGGCGGCTCGGGCTCGACCGCCCCCCCGCCCCCGCGCAGGCGGTAGCGGCGGAACAGTTCCGTGAGCAACGAGGCCACGCTCCAGCCGTCGAGGATGGCGTGGTGGAAGCTGAGCGAGAACTGGCACGACTCTTCGCTGCGGCGTTGGACGTGGCAGCGCAGCAGCGGCGCCTCGCCCCAGTCGAAATTGCGCCCCTGCTCCGCGGCCACCCAGGCTGCGATGGCCTCATCCTGTTCGTCGCGCGGCAGCGCACGCAGGTCTTCGATTGCGAGCGGAACCTCCGCGGCGCGGTGGACTATCTGTAGCGGCTCGCCGTAGCCGCTGAGGTCGAACGAGGTGCGCAGTATGGGGTGCCGTTCGGCGAGTTCGACGAGCGTCGCGCGCAGCGCCTCGGCGTCGAACGGCACGCGCAGGTGGAGGCTGAGAATGTCGTGGTAGACGGCGGAGTCGGGGCTCAATTCGCTGTGAAAGAGCATGCCGGCTTGCAGCGCCGTGAGCGGGTAGGCGTCAACGGCGTCGCCGGGCAGGCGCAGGCGTTCGGCCTCGCTTATCAGGCTAAATGGTCTCGTCGCTGGCTCCGCCCCAAGGCCCGCTTCGGCGGGGCGTGCCAGCCGCGCGAGCTCGTGGACGGTCTGGTGTTGGAAGAGTTGCTGGACGGAGATGTCCAGACCGGCCTCGCGCGCTTTGACCACGACCTGTATGCTCAGAATCGAGTCGCCGCCGAGGTCGAAGAAGTTGTCGTGGACGCCGACGCGCTCTGCGCGCAGCACCTCCGCCCAGATGCGGCAGAGCGCCTCCTCGGCGGGCGTGACTGGCGGCGCGTAAGGCTGCTCGCCGCGCGCGGCGCGGACCTCGGTCGCGGCCAGCGCCTTCCGATCAACTTTGCCGTTGGGCGTGAGCGGCAGCGCCTCCACCTCGACGACGGCGGACGGAACCATGTACTCCGGCAAGCGCTCGCGCAGGTACGCCCTCAACTCCGGGGCGCCCGCGCCCTCGCGCGTGACGACGTAGGCCACGAGCCGCTTCTCGCCGTCGGCCTCGCGCCGCGTCACCACGGCGCACTCCTTCACCGCGCCGTGCCCCCCGAGCGCCGCCTCGACCTCGCCCGGCTCGACGCGGTAGCCGCGAATCTTCACCTGCGTGTCGGCCCGCCCCACGAACTCAAGCGACCCGTCGGCCCGCCACCTCACCAGGTCGCCCGTCCTGTACAAGCGCTCGCCGCCCGACGCGGCGAACGGGTTGGGCACGAACCGCTCGGCCGTCAGCTCGGGCCGGTCGTGGTAGCCGCGCGCGAGGCCGTCGCCGCCGATGTATAACTCGCCGACCATCCCATGCCCGAGCGGCTCCATCCCCTCATTCAGGACGTAGACCTGCGTGTTGCCTATCGGCCCCCCGACGGGCACGCCGCGCTCCAACTCCTCGCCCGCGCCGCTCATCCGGTGACAGCACGCGAAGGTCGTCGTCTCCGTCGGCCCGTACCCGTTGACCATGACGCCGCGACCGCCCTTGGCGCGCAGCAGCCGCCGCACGTGACTCACGGAGAGCACGTCGCCGCCCGCGACGACCTGGCGCACGTCCGCCAGCTCCTCCAAATGCTGCTCGACCATGAGGTGGAACAGCCCGGCCGTCAGCCAGAGGGTCGTCACGCCCTCGCCCTTCAACACCGCGCCCAACTCCTTGAGGCTCGGGGTCCCCGGCGGCATCAGGACGAGCCGGCCGCCGTTGAGCAGCGCGCCCCACAGCTCGAAGGTCGAGGCGTCGAAACTCACCGGCGCGAGTTGGAGGAAGACCTCTCCGGGGCCGAACGCGACGTAGTCGCTCTGCCGGACGAGCCGCACGACGCCGCGGTGCGGCACCATCACGCCCTTGGGCCGGCCCGTCGAGCCCGACGTGTACATGACGTACGCGAGGCTGTCGGGCGAGGCCGCCACGTCCGCCGGGTCGTCCGCGGGCAGCGACTCCCACGCGTCGGCGTCCGCGTCGAGGCAGAGCACCTGCGCCCAGGTGGCGGGCAGGTTGTCCGCCAGCGACGAGCATGTGAGGACGACGGGCGGCTGAACGTTTTCGAGCATGAGCGAGAGGCGCTCGGTCGGGTACGTGGGGTCGAGCGGGACGTAAGCGCCGCCCGCCTTGAGCGCGGCGAGCAGCGCGACGACCAGCTCGATTGAGCGTTCGAGGCAGACGGCCACGGGCGTGTCGGTCGTGACGCCGAGTTGGCGGAGGTAGCGCGCGAGCCGGTTGGCGCGCGCGTTCAACTCGGCGTAGGAGAGTCGTCGGCCGTCGAAGACGAGGGCGACGGCCCCGGGCGCGCGGGCGACCTGCTCCTCGAAGAGTTGATGTATGCAGGGGGCGTGCGGGTACGGGGCGCCCGTGTCGTTGCGCTCGACGAGCAGCCGCCGCCGCTCGTCTTCGCTCAGCAGTTGCAGGCGCGAGAGGCGCCGGCCGGGGTCACTCGCCGCCGAGGCGAGCAGGCTCTCGAAGTGGGAGAGCATGCGGCGAATCGTCTCGTGGTCGAAGAGGTCGGTGCTGTACTCCATCCCGCCGCCGATCCGTCCCCCCTCTTCGGCGAGCGACAGGGTGAGGTCGAACTTCGCGACGCGGCTCTCGGCGTCGAGCGGGCGGACGGCGATGTCCGGGAGTTCGACGCCGCTCGTCGGCATGTTCTGCACCACGAGCTTCACCTGAAACAGCGGCGCATGGCTCAGGTTGCGCTCGGGGTTTAGCGTCTCGACCAGCTTCTCGAACGGCACGTCCTGGTGCGCATAGGCGCCCAGCGTCACGTCCTTCACGCGGCCGAGCAGTTCGGCGAAGGTCGGGTCGCCCGAGAGGTCCGCGCGGAGCACGAGCTGGTTGACGAAGAAGCCGATGAGCGCTTCCGTGTCGCCGTGATTGCGGTTCGCGATGTCGGTCCCGACCACGATGTCGGTCTGCCCGCTGTAGCGCGAGAGCAGCACGTCGAAGGCCGCGAGCAGCGTCATGAAGAGCGTCGCGCCTTCGCGCCGGCCGAGGGCTTTGAGCGACTGCGAGAGCGCGGGGGAGAGCGTTAACGTTTCGTAAGAGCCGCGGCGCGTGAGGACCGCCGGGCGTCTGCGGTCGGTCGGCAGTTCGAGCACGGGCGGCGCGCCCGCGAGTTGTTGGCGCCAGTAGGACAGATGCCCTTCGAGCACTTCGCCGGTCAGACGACGCCGCTGCCAGACGGCGAAGTCGGCGTATTGTACGCGCAGCTCTTCGAGCGGCGACGGCCGCCCCGCGGCGAACGCCGCGTAGACGCCCAGCGCCTCGCGCGTGAGCACGGAGAGCGACCAGCCGTCGGAGACGATGTGGTGCGTCGCCAGAAGCAGCACGTGCTCGCGCTCGTCAACTCGCAGCAGCACCGCGCGCAGCAGCGGGCCGCGGGTCAGATCGAAAGGCCGCCGCGCCTCTTCCGCGGCCAGCCTCTCCACCTGCGCCGCGCGCGCCCCCGCGGGCAGCCCCCGCAGGTCGATCAAGTCGAGACTCAGGCCCGGCGCGGGCGAGACAACCTGCACGGGGTCGCCGCCGACGAGCGCGAAGGTCGTGCGAAGGACTTCGTGGCGCCGCACGACCTCTCTGAGCGTCTGCGCGAGCGACGCGGCGCTGAGCTGGCCGCCGAGGCGCAGCGCCTCCATGCAGTTGTAAGAGCTGTCGTCGGGCTCCAACTGCGCGATGAACCAGAGGCGCTGCTGCGCGAACGAGAGCGGGCAGGAGTCGCGCCCCGCGCCGCGCCGGCAGGAGGGCGGCCCGGGGGGCGGGGCGCCCGGGGGAACTCAAGGCCCGCGCGAGCGGACTGCGCCGCGCGGGCCTTGAGTTCCCTGGAAAGCCTCGCGAGCTTTTCGGGAGAGATGGTCGAGATGCGCGCTGAGATGTCGCCCATCGGATCAGCCCCTTATCGCTTGTGACCGGCCCGTGAGACGCGTGCTACAGGAGCACCCGCGCCCCGACGGCGCGCGCGTCCTGCGACTTCCGCAGGTCGCGCGTCAGATTTATCCTCTTGAGCCAGCGGTCCGTGCCGTCGAACCTCGCCGCGAAAGCCTTCCTGCCGTGAACCACCCTGTAGTTGTCGATGAAGCAGCAGTCGCCGGGGTGCAGGACGATCTCGTGCATGTTCTCGTCCACCGCGCGCGCGAGCGCGTTCAAGGCCGCGCCCGCCTCGTCGTCGAGCGGGACGGTGAAGTAGGGGTCGAGGCGGAAGTAAGGCAACTCCGGGTGGCCGAAGAGGATCGGGAATCTCTGCGGCTCGGAGTTGAGCCTGTTTATCTTCTCGTAGGCGGAGCCGACCACGTCGTCGCCGCCCTGCATCCTCTCCTCCTTCCTCAAGTCCGACTCGTTCTTCTCGGAGTGCGACTCGTCGGGGCGAATCATGAAGCGCGGCTCGAAGAGGGTTTCGAACTGCCTCCCGTCGAGACGCGCAACGTCGGGGACGCCGACGGTCGTCGCCACCCGGTCGGCGTTGCGCAGACACATCAGCCCGACGTAGTCGGCGCGGTAAGGATGGAACGCGTCCTCGGTGTGCCACCAGAGCGTCTGCGCGCTGCCGGTGCTCAGTTGCTCGTCCTTGTTGCTCTGAATCGGCAGCACGTCGTGGACTAGAAAGCCGCCCTGCTGCGTCGTCCAGCCGAAGGGGTCTCCGAGCAGGCAGCCGTAGAGGATGAAGAGAATCTGTTCCTCGAAGGAGGAGGCCGCGTCGGCCTTCCACTTCCAGTGGTCGGGCGTGCGGCCGATCTTTCGGTCGTCGATGGGGTAGCCCGAGACGAGGCAGACGCCCGACGCGGGCTCCTGTAGCCTGAAGTCGTTCAGGAAGGCGCGCACGCGGCGGGGGAGTTCGTGCGCGTACACGCTCGCCCTCTTCAAGAACTCGCGGTCCTCGACCGAGTCGTGTTTCGGGGCGACGGCGCCTAAGAGCGCGCGGATCGAATCAATCTCGCAGGCGGTTAAGGATAGTTCCCACATAACTCTTCCTTTCTAATCGGCAGGCGGCGGCGGTTCCGTGGTTTTGCGGCGGGCTTACAGGGCGCGGTATCGAGGCGGCGGGGCGTTCGTCTTCGGGGAGGTTAAGAGGCGGCCATTTCCTGTCCCGGGGTCTGCACCCAGGGGGCCGAGTCGGCCGCAACTCGGGGGTAGGCGCTCAGCAGTTCGGAGAGGCGCGGCAGCCCGTTTCGCAGGTCGCTGGTCGCGCAGCCGAAGCCGAGCCTGACGTGGCGCGGGCGGCCGAAGCTCGTGCCGGGCACGAGCAGGACGCCGTGCCGGTCGGCCAACTGGCGGCAGAAGTCCTCCACGTCGCCGACGCCGTTCAGGGCGGGAAAGATGCAGACGCCGCCCTGCGGGCGGACGAAGTCTATAACGTCGCGGTGCGACTCGGCCCAGCGCGTCACGAGTTCGAGGTTGCGCCGCGCCTGCGCCAGTCGGAGGTCGAGCAGCGCGTCCGCCCTCTCCACGGCGCGGGTCGCGACGAGTTCGACGAGCGGCGAGAGGTGAAGCGTCGTGTAGTCGCGCAGTCGAACCAGACGCGCCATCACGTCCGGCGCGGCCGTGCACCAGCCCGCCCTCAAGCCCGGCAGGCCGTAGGCTTTCGAGAGCGTCCCGAGCGAGACGGCGCGGTCGTACCTTCGGTCGGGGTTCGGGAGCGGCGGGCGCTCGTAGGTGATTTCGGCTAAGGCCGCGTCCCAGACGAGATACGCCCCGGCGTCGGCCGCCAACTCGACGAGTTCGTCCTGCCCGGCTTCGGTCAGCGACGCGCCCGTCGGGTTGTGCGGGAAGTTGACGATGATCATGCGCGTGCGGCGGTCGATGAGTTCCCTCGCCTCGCCGAGGTCGGGCTTGAAGCCGTTCTCGAACCGCAGGCGCCAGCGCTTCAGGCGGCAGCCGACTGCCTCCGCGATGGAGTAGAGCGGCTGGTACGCGGGGTCGAGCACGACCACCTCGTCGCCCGGCGCGAGGAGCGCGCGCATGATGAGGTAGATGGCTTCACTCGACCCGTTCGTCGCCATCACACGTTCGGCGTCGCCGTCGCCCCAGCGCGCGGCGATGGCGCGCCGTAGGTCGGGGTCGCCCATCGTCCTGCTGTCGCGGAAGGTCACGCGGTCGAGGTCGTCGGCCGTCAGCCCGACGAGTTCGCGCAGCTCGCCGAAGGAGAAGTTCTCGACCCCGCTGCAACCGAGGTCGATCTCGGTGTCGAAGTAGTAGTCCCGCAGCCAGTATTCCAAGTGGGCCGGTGCGATATCCATGTGCGCAGCCTAATCCTTTCTGTCGAAGTCCCTCCGCGGGCGCGGAAGCGTCGCGTCGGGTGGGGGTTTAGAGGTCCGCGAGCACGCGCGCCATCTCCTCGTCGTCGAGTTGCCCGACCTGATGCTGGACGACGGCGACGGCGAAGCCCGCGAGTGTCGGGGCCTCGAAGAGCGCGCGCAGAGGCAGCTCGACTTCGAAGTGCTCGCGCACCTTGAACATCAAGCGCGTCGCGAGCAGCGAGTGGCCGCCGAGGTCGAAGAAGTTGTCATTGACGCCGACGCGCTCGACGTTCAGGACTTCCGCCCAGAGGCGCGCGAGTTCCGCTTCGAGCTCCGTGCGCGGCGCGACGAAGTCGTCGTGATGCGCCTCGCGCGCGGGGCGCGCGGCGAGTTCGCGGCGGTCGGTCTTGCCGTTCGGCGTCACGGGCAGCGCGTCGAGCGGGATGAAGGAGTCGGGCATCATGTAATCGGGCAACTGCCGCTTGAGGTCGTCGCGCAGGCGGTCGAGCGCGCCAGCCGCGCCCCGCTTCAGGACGACGTAGGCGACGAGCCGCTTGTCCGCGCCCGCCCCGTCCCGCGGCCCGGCCTCTTCGGCGCGGCGCCCGAGCCACAGCGCGAGCAGCGATTGCCGGTTCGGCGAAAGGTTTGCGAATCGTTCGGAGATGTTCATCGGCTGAGAGCCCCCAATCCGTAGTGAGTTCACTTGACGGCCTTGACCACGGCCATCGAGTCGGCGAACCAGTAGTGACTGTCCTCGGGCGGGAAGAGCGGCCTGACGACGCTGACCGTGAAGGAGCTGAAGTAGCGTTGGACGAGCCGCTGGTGCCTGCGGCTCAGCGTGTCGATCTCGTTCGTGTACCAGGTGAAGATTCCGCCCGGCCGCAGGCAGCGCGCGGCGACGGGGAAGAAGTCCTCGGCCATCACGACGTTGTCGATGACCTCGCGCAGATACTCCTCCTCGTGCGTCGGCACGGTGTCGAAGAAGACGCCGTCGTAAGCCTCCGTCTCGATCCGGTCGGTCACGTCGTGCCAGCGGCCGTGAATCAGACGGATGTCGCGGCCCTCGAACTGCCGTCTCCATTCGTCGAAACGCTTCACGACCTCGTCGTTGTACTCGACCACGGTGTACGACCTGACGCCGAACTTCTGGATGTAGGTGGCCGAGATGCCCATGCCGAAGCCGAGTTCGAGCACGTCGCCGTGCGACTCGGTGACGACCTTCGCCATCGCCTCCATGAGCGGCGCCTCCCAGTCCTGCATCACCTGCTGGCCCGCGATGACGAGTTGGTCCGGGTCGTAACGCGCGCAGCTCTTGTCCCAGTCGTTCTGCGGCGCGAGCCGCGGGCGCGCCGAGCCCGCGACGAAGCGGCGCGAGACCGCGTCGAGGTGTCTGAGGTCGTCGGCGAACTCGTCGAGCGCGCGGCGCAGCAGCCAGTTCTTCTGCGCCTGCTGTGGCGGGTTGATGAACTGCTCGTCCTTGAGCTTCAGGACGATGTCGAACTGCGGGAAGCGCCTCACCTTCGCCAGCTCGCTCTCGCGCGCGAGTTGCAGGTCGCTCGCGAGTATCGTCTCGACTTCGAGTTCGGAGAGCGCCTCGACCTTCGCGAAGAGTTGCGCCGCCTCTTCGTCGCCGAGCGACGCGAGTTGGTCCGCGAGCAGGCCGGGGTCCGCGAGCACGACCGCCCCGCCCGCGCCCGTCTTGAAGAGCTTCGAGTGGCCGTTGGACGCGGCGCTCACCACGACCGCGGCGTCCTCGACCGCCGGGTGCTGTTTGAGCAGCGCCTCAACGCCGCCCGGCTCGACCCGGTAGCCGCGGATCTTCACCTGCCGGTCCACGCGCCCGAGGAACAGGAGGTCGCCGTCCGACGTGTGTCGCGCGAGGTCGCCGGTCTTGTACATCACGGCGCCCGGCCTCCCCGCGAACGGGTCGGGCACGAACCGCTCGGCGGTCAGCGCGGGCCGGCGCAGGTAGCC
>CAXTSK010000065.1:3735-14775 GCA_964246655.1 uncultured Pyrinomonadaceae bacterium | reverse complement strand
AACGGCACCCACCGCCTGGCACCGGCCAGGCCGCTCTGGGCGCGCGCCGGGTGGCGCGCGCTCGCGCTCCTCTGCCTCGCGGCCCCGGCCGCGAGCGCGCAGATAGGTGGGCCGAACAGCGGCACGAAGGAGGGGGTCGCCTCGAAGAAGGAGGCCGCCGCCTCGAAGGCCGTCGGCCCGACGCGGCCCGCGGCCCCCTCCTCCGTCTCGCGGCGGTTCGAGAAGGAGGGGGTCGCGATTGAGTTCTCGCTTAGATCGAATCCCGAGAAGGGCGGGGCGGACGCCGGGCTCGTCGCGGGCTCAAACGCCGTCGCGACTTTTCGGCTGACGGACGCGCGGACGGGGGCGCCGCTGACCGGCTATCACCCGAACGCGTGGATCAGCGCGCGCACGCCCGGGGGCGAGACGGGCGAGGGGCAGTGTAAGGACAAGATCACGACCCTGGTGGGCGGCCTCCTCAGCGAGCGTGCCGACGTAGACCTGAACGGCTACACGATGCTCACGCTCAACCACGACAACACCATCACCTTCATCAACCCGCAGGTGGCCTTCAACATCACCAAGCTCGAAAGCATCATCATGCTCCCGGGCGCGGGCGCGGACTGGGTTCTGTCCGCCGACAAGAACTCGCTCTATGTGACTCTGCCCGGCCAGTCCTCGGTAGCCGTCATAGATACGAACACGAGGAAGCTCACGGGGATGATCACTGTCGGCGGCGCGGCGAAGCCGAGGCGCATCGCGCTCCAGCCGGACGGCAACTACGTCTGGGTCGCGCTCGACGACACGCCGCAGGTGGCCGTCATAGACGCGCGTGCCAACAAGCTCGCGAAGACGATCGAAGTCGGCGCAGGGATTCACAGCATCGCGTTCACCGACGACAGCCGCTTCGCGTACGTCTCGAACAGCGTGGCCGACACCGTCTCGGCGGTTGACACGCGCACGCTCACGAAGGTCGCCGACATCGCGGTCGGGAAGACGCCCGGCCCCGTCGCCTACAGCAAGATGGGCCGGCTCGTCTACGTCGCGGCGGTCAACGGCGGCGTGATAAGCGCGATAGACCCCGCGACGCAGCGCGTCGTAGCGACCGTGCCCGCGCCGCGCGGAGTAGTCGCGCTCCGCTTCGAGCCGTCGGGCCGCTTCGGCTTCGTCGTCAACCAGCCGCAGAGCACCGTCTTCATCCTCGACGCCTCGACCAACTCCGTCACGGGCTCGACGCTCGTGACGAAAAACCCGGATCAGGTGAGCTTCACCCAGCGCTACGCGTACGTTCGCGGCACGGGGTCGGAGAAGTTCACGCTCATAGAACTCAAAGACCTCGATAAGGGCAGGCCCGCGCCCGTGGACATACAGGCGGGCACGACCCCGGCCAACGCCTTCCCCGACGAGTTGGGCGTGTCGGGCATGATCGCCCCGACATCCGAGGGGAACTCGGTCATGGTGGCGAGCACCGCCGACAGCTCCGTCTTCTATTACGCCGAGGGGTTGATGGCGCCGATGGGGACTTTCTCCAACTACAAGCGCCGCCCGCACGCCCTAATGCTGCTCGACCGAAGCCTGTCGGAGGTCGAGCCGGGCGTCTACTCGTCGCCCGTGAAGCTCCCTCACGCCGGGATGTTCGACGTGCCGGTGCTCGTCGGCCAGATACGCATGTTCAATTGCTTCGAGCTGCGCGTCGCGGAGTCCGCGAACCCCGAAGACAGACGCGCCGGCCCTTCCATCACGGCCGAAGCCGCGTTCAAAGACCAGACGTTCAAGGCGGGCGAGCAGGCCAAACTGAGGTTCAGGATTCTCGACTCCGCGACGAAGCAGCCGGTCGCGGGGCTGGGGGACGTGCAGGTGTTGGTCTTCGAGCCTCCCGGAGTCTGGCAGCAGCGGCAGTGGGCGAGGGAAATCGACAAGGGGGTCTACGAGACGACGCAGATCTTCCCGCGTGACGGCCTCTATTACGTGATGCTCCGCGTGAAGTCGCGCGGCGTCTGGTTCAACGACCTCGCGCACACGCCAGTGCCGGTCGCTGCCAGGTGAGACGTGCGAGAATCAGTCTGGCCGGAGGAGAGTGATGAAGAACTTTAGACCCGCCGACGTAAGAACGAACGCCTTTCTCGGGGCGCTCGCCTGCGCCGTGTTCGCCTGCGCGATTGCGCACGCGCCCGCGCAGGCGCGGCAGAAAGGGCCGCACGTCGCGCAGGGCGGCGGCCGGAAGGCCGACTCGATGAAGGCCGCCCCTTACTCCTGTCCGATGCACCCCGAAGTGAAAGGCACGTCGAAGGACAGGTGCCCCAAGTGCGGTATGAATTTACGCCCTATCGCTCAGGAGGAGACCGACTCACATCGGGAGGATGCTGACTCACATGCCTCGGCCGCGCCTGCCTCACCGGCCGCGAATGAACGCGAGCCGCGCGCGTCCGGCATGAGCATTCCCGACGTGGAACTGCTCGACCAGAACGGCCGCACGGTTCACTTCTACACAGACCTCGTGAAGGGGAAGACCGTGGCCGTCCAGTTCATCTTCACGACCTGCACGACCGTCTGCCCTCCCTTGGGCGCGACCTTCGCGCGCGTGCAGAGGGAACTGGGCGCACGCGCGGGCCGCGACGTTCACCTCATCTCCGTGTCGGTTGACTCCGCGACCGACACGCCGGAGCGCCTGAAATCATGGGGCGAAAAATTCCACGCGGGGGCTGGCTGGACTTTCGTCACAGGGCAGAAGCCGCACGTGGACGAGCTTCTGCGCGCGCTCGGCGCACTCAGCGCAAGCCCCTCGGAGCACACGCCCGCGCTCCTCATCGGCAACGACTCGTCGGGGCAATGGACTCGCGTCTACGGCCTCTCAAGCCCCGCCGTGCTCGTCAGGCTGCTTGACGCCGCCGCCGCGGGCCGGCTCGAACAGTTAAACGACTAGAACGCGAAGGAGTCAACACGATGACGAAGAGAATGCTCTCCTCCGTCGCCCTCTGCCTGACGCTCGCGGCCGCGGCGGGGGGGCCCGCGGCGCCCCCCCCCGCCGGCCGGGCGCCGGCCGCGGGGGGGCGGGGGGGGGGGGGCGGCCCCCCCCCCACGACGCCGGGGGGGCGGACGACCAACACGCGGGCCACCAAGCCGGGCAACAGCACGCGCACGAGCAAGCGGCCGAGCAGAAGTACTTCTCGGACGTGGAGCTTTTAGACCAGGACGGGCGGAAGGTTCGGTTCTATACGGACGTGCTCAAGGGCAAAACGGTCGTCGTCAACGCCTTCTTCACGACCTGCACGTCGGTCTGTCCGCCGATGAACCGGAACATGGAGAAGATTCAGGAGGCGCTCGGCGAGCGCGTGGGGCGCGACGTATTCCTCGTCTCCGTCTCGGTTGACCCCGTCACAGACACGCCCGAGCGGCTGAAGGCTTACGCGCAGAGGTTCCACGCCGGTAAGGGCTGGACGTTCCTGACGGGCAAGAAGGTGAATGTGGACTGGGCGCTCTACAAGCTCGGCCAGTACGTCGAGGACAAGAACGACCACACGAGCGTCATCATCGTCGGCAACGAGGCGACGGGGCTGTGGAAGAAGGCGTTCGGGCTCGCGAAGACCTCCGAGCTTTTGCAGATCGTCGAGAGCGTCGCGAACGACAAAGGCGACTCAAGGTAGCGGTGCGGCTCAAACCTTATAGCAGGACGGATGCGCGGGCGCTCTCCCCACCCAACCCCGGATGACAATAACCGAACTCAGACTCTACGCCGTCACGGCCCTTTGCGCGCTCGTGTCGGCCGCGTGCGTGCTGCTCGCGGCGCCTTCGTCTTCGGCGGCGCGCGGCGCGTGCTCGCAGTCGGCGAAGCCGGCGGAGGCCGCGCGGGGACTCTCGCCGCAGGAGCGCCGCGGTAAGGCCATTTATCTTCGCGGGGAGAGTCCGTCCGGCAGAGTCATCGGCGCGTTCGTCGGCGAGTTGGACGTGCCCGCCTCGACCGTGACCTGCGCCGGATGCCACGGCGCGCGCGCCGAAGGGAAGACCGAGGGCGGCGTCACGGCGGGCGACCTCACGTGGCCCAACATGACGAAGCCCTACGGCCACACGCATCCCTCCGGGCGCAGGCACGGGCCGTTCGACGAGGCGTCTTTCGCACGCGCCGTGAGCGAGGGGGTTGACCCTTCGGGGAACACGATGCTCGCGGCCATGCCCCGCTTCAGGATGTCACCCGAAGACCTAGCCGACCTGCTCGTATATCTCAAGGCAATCGACCGCGACCGCGACCCCGGCCTCACGGATGACGCCGTCAGAGTCGGCACGCTCGTGCCGGCTAAGGGCGCGCTGGCCGAAACGGGCGCGGCGATGCGTGACGTGCTCGCGGCCTTCTTCGACGACCTGAACGGCAGGGGCGGGGTCTACAACCGCAAGGTGGAGCTGCGCGTGGCGGAGACCGACGGCGACGCCGCCGCGACGGCCGCTGCCGCCCGCCGCCTCGTCGCGGACGACGGGGTGTTCGCACTGGTCGGCGGCCTGAGCGCGGGCGCGGACAAAGAGCTCTTGGCGCTGACGCAGGAGTCGGAAGTTCCCTTCGTCGGCCCTTCGACGCTCCTGCCGCGTGCGGGCGGCGTGAACCGCTACACCTTCTACCTCCTGCCGGGCGCCGCCGGGCAGGCGCGCGCCCTCGTCAACTTCGAGGCGCAGAGGCGGCCGCTCAGAGAGGCGCGCGTCTCGGTCTTCCACGCGGGCGGCGAAGTCCCCGAGGCGGCGGCCGCCGCAGTCGAGGAGAAGTGTAAGCAGGCCGGGTGTGGCACGTTTCAGAAATTCTCTTACGAGCGCGCGAAGTTCGACGCGCGGGCAGCCGTGCGAACCTTGAAGGGCTCGGACGCCGTCTTCTTCCTCGGGTCGGGCGCGGGCGAGGAGACGGCCTTCATCGGCGAGGCCGACGCCGCGGGCTGGAGGCCGGACATCTTCCTTTTGGGCGTGCTCGCGGGCGGGGACTTGGCGGCAAACATCCCCGCGGGCTTCGAGGGCAAAGTCTTCCTCGCCTTCCCGACCATCCCCGCCGACTTAACTGCCGAAGGCAGGGCGGAGCTGGGCGCGCTCGCAAAGAAGTACAAGTTCCCCGTGCGACGCCTCGCCGCCCAACTCTCCGCGCTCGCCGCTGCGAAGATTCTGACCGAGGGCCTGCGGCTCGGCGGGAAAGACGTGAGCCGCGAGAAGCTGGTCACGTCGCTCGAAGGTCTCTACGACTTCGACACCGGGCTCACGCCTCGCATCACGTTCGGCCCCAACCGGCGGGTCGGGGCGGCGGGCGCATACGTCATCACCGTAGACCCGCGGCGTAAAGTGTTCGTCCCTGTGGGCGACTGGGTCAAGTCCGACTGAATGGCGGGCGCCCGCGCGCGAAACGTCACATCCTTCTCCAGGAGGTTGCGTTGCGTAAATTATTTTTGAGCGCAGATGTTCTTCGAGCGCCTTTCGCTAGGCAGCAACCCCGAACAGCGAAGCGACGAACGTCGCCTGCCCTCGCGCGTCACTCCCGGCTAACCTTTTGACCTGTCCCTTCCTTGTTGAGGGATTGCGCCGCGCAGGGTTCGGCGGCGGCCGGCTGGAGACGCACGAATAATTTTGTCTCGCCTTAACAAGAATCGCTGAGGATAACGCACTTCAAACCAATCGCAGCAGGTGCCCCATCCGCTCCTTCTTTGTCCTGAGATAGCGCGAAGCCACGCCCGCCGATGGAACTTCCAGGGCCAGACGCTCGACCACTTCGAGCCCCGCCTGCGCGAGCGCACGAATCTTCGTCGGGTTGTTCGACAGCACGCGTACCCGGCGCAGGCCCACGTCGAGCAGTATCTCCGCGCACTGCCCGTACTGTCGCAGGTCGGCGCCCAGACCCAGCCGCTCGTTGGCCTCGATGGTGTCGGCGCCCTCGTCTTGCAGGGCGTAGGCGCGAATCTTGTTGATGATGCCGATGCCGCGCCCCTCCTGCTGCTGGTAGACGACGGCCCCGTGACCCTCGCGCTCGATGCGTCGGAGCGCGGCGTCGAGCTGCCCCGCGCAGTCACAACGGAGCGAGCCGAAGACCTCACCTGTCATGCACTGCGAGTGGATGCGCACTGGGCTCGGCCGGTCGGGACGCAACTCCCCCTTGACGAGCACGACGAACTCTTCCGGGGAGACTAGTGAGCGATAGCCGATGATGCGAAACTCGCCTGCCTCGGTCGGCAGACGCGCCTCCGCGACACGCTCCACCGTCCTCGGGCCCGTGTGCAGGGCGGCCAGGTTGCTGTAGTAAGTTAATCTCAGGGTCATGTCGTCTTTCACTCTCGTTTCGGAGGGCACCCGCCGCCCCACCCACTGAGTTGTCTGCTTTTTTTATAAGATACACTCATCGCGGAATAAGTCAATGACTATTTTGACTTATTGTGTTTCTACCTTTGCAGGTGTATATTTCCGAGTCGGAGAGAAGCAATGAAGACGACCAAACTGGACGAGCGTTTTTTTGACAGCACGCGCGGGCGCGTCGTGGGTCTGCTGCGCGGCAAGTCCGGCACCGTCATCGAATTGGCCGAGGCACTCGGGCTGACGGACAACGCCGTCCGCGCACACCTCCTCAGCCTCGAACGCGACGGCCTCATCCGGCAGAGCGGCGTCCAGCGTGGCTCGCGCAAGCCGCACTACGCCTACGAGTTGACGCCCGAGGCCGAGCGCCTCTTCCCCAAAGCCTACGACGCACTGCTCAACCAGTTGATCACGACTTTGAAAGGCCGCCTTCCGCCGTCCGCCCTCGAAGACGTGCTGCGTGAGGTCGGGAGGTCGCTCGCGGCCCGACACGCTTCGGGCGATAGCCTCGGTGACTTGGAGGCCCGACTGCAAACTGCCGTTGAGGTGTTAAAAGCCATCGGCGGGACACCGGCCGTCGAAAGGGAGGGCGGCCAGTTGATCATCCGCAGCGGCGGATGTCCGCTCGCGGCGGCGGTCGTCGAACACCCCGAGGTATGCGAGGTTGCCGAAGCCCTTGTGGCAGAGATCGTCGGCCTGCCGGTTCACGAATCCTGCCACCGGGGCGAGGTTCCCAAGTGCCGCTTCGAGATTAGCGAGCCCGAATGAAGCAGGGCGGCGAAGGGCTGTCCGCGCGTGACGACGATTTAGCGGCGCACGAAGACAAGTTTCAGAGAACCGGGGGGCCCCCCCCCCCCCCCCGGGGGGGTGGGGGGGGGGGCCCCCCCCGGTTCTTTTTCCGGTTCTAACACTCGAACAGAAGCACGGCTGATCCACACCGGTTTTTAGAACGTGAGTCGCAGGCCGAGCTGAACCTGTCGCGGGTCTGCCGCGGCCGTGGGCAGGCCGAAGGTTGGCAGCGGCGCGGCGCCCGTCCCGTAGACATTATTCGGCACTTGATAGTTCGCGCGGTTGAGCACGTTGAAGCCCTCGATGACGGCCTCCACTTCGGCGCGCTCGGTCAGTCGGAAGCGGCGCGAGAGTCGCAGGTCGAGCGAGGCGAAGCTGAAGCCGCGCCCGGTGTTGCGCGCCAGCCCTGCGGGGCGGTCGTTGAAGTTCGTGTCGGCGTTACGGTCGTTGCCGGTCAGGAAGTTGAAGGGCGTCGCCGACGCGCAGGTGAAGATGTAGCCGAGCTGGAAGCCCGCGAGCGCGCGCTGTAGCAGACCCGGCGTGCCGTTGCGCGGCGCTTCGAGCGTGCCGCTCAGGGTCAGGCGTTGGCGCTGGTCGTTGTCCGAAAGCCCGCGCTCGTCGCGCAGGTTCGAGCTGTCCTGCGGCGAACTGAAGAAGAAGTTGCCCGCCGTGTCTATCGCCTTCGAGAGCGTGTATGAGACGCGCACGCCGCCCCACGCGGCCGCGCGCACGTTGAAGGAGACGAACATCCCGTCGTAGTAAGAGTCGCCCGAAGACTCGTAGCGGCTGACGTTGCCCCACGCGAGGTCTGGGCGGCCGAGGTTTGCCACGCCGAGCCTGCGCGACTCGGCGGCCGTGAGCGTCGGCGCGTTGACGTTGCGCGAGAGGATGAGGTGCAGCCCGCGCAGGTGAACGTAGCCGATTGACAGAGAACTGCCCGGCAGCTCGCGTTCGATTTGGACGTTTGCCTGCTCGCTGTAGCCGCTGCTGATACGTGGGTCGATGCGCGAGACGTTCGGCCTCGTCGGGAGTAACGACGGCAGCGTGGGCAGAACGTCGGGGAAGCGCGGCGCGCCGAGGTCTGACGGCGCGAGCTGTACGACCAGATACTTCGAGCCGTCGCGCTGCAACGCATTCGAGACGGCGCGCAGCGGCACGCGGTCGAAGTAGAGACCGAAGCTGGCGCGCACGACCGTCCTGCGCCCACGACCGAAGAAGTCCGGCGCGTACGCCACGCCCAACCGCGGCGCGTAGTTATTCGCGTCCGTCCTGACGGGGTCGGGGAGCACCTGCGCGTCGTAACGCAGCCCGTAGTTGATGGTCAAATCAGCGCGCGGCCTCCACTCGTCCTGCGCGTAGAGCCCGACATTCGGGTTAGAGATGGTCTGCGAGGGCTCGCCGAACGCCTGCTGAAAACTGCCGTAGCTCCCCGCGAGAAAGTTCGGGAGCGAGGTGAAAGTGTAGACGCCGCGCGTCGCCCCGGGGAACTCTATGCGGAGACTATTGTGCAGGTAGTCAATGCCGAACTTGTAGGAGTGCGCGCCGTGTTGCGCGGTCAGGTTACTCACCGCCTCGAACACGTCTGCGTCACGACGCGTCGGTGAGAAGGTGGCCGTGCCGAAGCTGGCGACGCCCGAGATGTTGACGGCTGGCCCTGCCTCGTCGTTGACGGGCGCGGAGAGGCGGCTCCGCGTGAGCTGGATGCGAGTCTCGTTGAGCGCTCTCTGCCCGAGCGTCGTTACCAGACTCAGGGCGAGCGCCTGGTCGCGGTTTTCGAGCGCCGTCCCACGGCTCACGTCGTTCAGGCCCCCGACGTTTCGCGCGTTGAGCGAGTCGATCCGATAGAGGTTGTAACGCGCGGTGAGTTGGCTCGACCGCCCGAGCCGTTGGTCGAGGCGCAGGAGGAAGTTGGTCGCGTCGAAGCCCGCAGGCACGAGTCCAGTCGAGAGGCGCGGGCCGCCGTAGCCTGATGTGTCGAGGCGCGCGTTGACGGCCACGGCCGCGCCCGGCGCGATGGTGACGACGGCGGCGTTGTTGAGCCGCGTCTGCTCGAAGTTAGAGAAGAAGAAGGTTCGGTCGCGCCGGATGGGGCCGCCGAAGGTCGCGCCGTACTGCGCCTGCGTGAGCGGGTCTTTGTGCGGGGTGAGGGGGCTACGCGCGTCGAGCCTCTGATTGCGCAGGAAGCCGTAGACTCTGCCGCGGAAGTCGTTCGTCCCAGACTTGGTGACGACGTTGACGACGCCGCCCGACGCGCGCCCGAACTCGGCGATGCCGCCGGACGTGACGACCTGAAACTCCCGCACCACCTCCTGACTGAACGATGTGCCCGCGAGGTTGGCCGCGTCGTCGTTGGCCGAGAGGCCGTCAACGATGAAGCCGTTATTGAGATTGCGCTGACCCGCGAACGAGAGGCCGGTGCCGGCGACCGCAGAGGTCTCCGCGAAGCGCTGCACGGAGCCTGTGTTGGTGCGCGACGCGCCGGGAACGAGCAGGGCGAGGTCGAGGTAGTTGCGCCCATTCAAGGGCAGACCGTCCACCTCACGCGGGAGGATCGTCTCGGAGAGTTGCGCGCGCGCGACTTCGAGCGCGACCGCGTCGGCGGCAACATCGACACTCTCCTCGATGCCGGCCACGCTCAGCCTGACCGTGAGGTCGGCCGCCTGCCCGAGTGTCAGCTCGAACTCCCTGCTGTACGCGGCGAAGCCGGGGCACTCGGCGCGGAGCCGATAGGCACCGACCGGCAGGTACGCGAAGCGATACCGCCCCGCCTCATCAGAGACGGCCGTCAGGCGTCCCCCCGTGTCGAGGTGCGCGACGACGACCGTCACGCCGCCCACGGCCGCCCCACCTGCGTCCTCGACGCGCCCCCCGAGCGTCGCGGACGTTACGCCCTGCTGCGCGCGGGCGAGCCCCGCGCCCCCCACGACGAAGGCGAGCGTCAGGAGCATGAGAAACTCGCGTGCACTCCCGGCCGACGCGCGTGCTCTCCGGCACGTGAGACTCTTCAAGACGTTATGCATGTCTACAACTCCGAATGGCATTTAAGCGGGGACACTTTCCTGCCGCTCTTCCAAAGCAGGCTCCTCCGAGGTCTCCACCGGCGAAAGCCGCATCCGTGTCTCTGCATCGCCGCCTGACTCCGTCTCCCACGTCCGTTTGAAATCGTCCGACGCGGCCTGCAACTGGTTGAGCGTGCGGCCGAGGGAGCGCCCCAGCTCGGGGAGTTTGCGCGGGCCGAAGACGACGAGCGCCACGATGAGCACCACGAGCAGCTCGGTCGTCCCGATGAATTCGAGCAAAAGTAAGCAGTGCATCGCCGGCCCCGCTTCCCTATTCGAGCCGGCGTTCTGACGCCTCGCTTACTCCGGCGGCCTCTTCCAGCCCCGCGGCCCCGCGCTTGAACTCGCGTATGCTCGCGCCGAGGCCCTTCGCCAGTTGCGGCAGGCGCGTGCCGCCGAAGATGAGTAGTAAGATTCCGAGGACGATCAGAAGCTCCTGCGCCCCGATCATCCCGAATGCAAGTGTGTCGGTCATCGCTTCTCCTTCACATGCCGCCCGACGCGGCGGCCCCGTTCATCTTCGAGCCGCCTGCCTTCACGCCGCGCGGCTCGGCCACCAGTTCCATCAGGCACTTCGGACAAGTCCCGCGCGCACGTTCGCGGATGTCCGGGTGCATGGGGCAGACGTACGCGACCGCCCGCCGTTGGTTGCGCCTGCGCGCCCTCGCTCGTTGGCGTGAGCTGAGGGCGCGCTTGTGCATCCTCTTCGCGGCGTGTTGCTGGTCTTGATGTTGATGCCCGTCGTGTCTCGCCGACGCGTCGATGGTCGCTGCGGACACGAGGGCGGCGAGCGAGATGAGTGTGGCGTAAATCCTCTTCGTCATGGCTGACCTCCTTCCGGACTCAACGAGTCGGCCGGGGCGCGGGGGCGGCCGCGGCGACCGCGTCCCCTCGGCCCCCCAGGGCG